>DKOG01000224.1 GCA_002469915.1 Bacteroidetes bacterium UBA7368 | reverse complement strand
GGAATCCCTCTCCTTGATGAGTATCCGCTTCGAACGGTCGCGTACTTCCTCTGGACCTGTGGCAACCGGGACCGCCTTTCTTTCGGAATGAGAAGTGATTAACGAGACCAACTCACTACTCACCTTGCCAATTCGTTGTTCTTCGACTCGAGCTCGTCCTCTATCTAGGGCTGCCTCAAACCGATCGTCGTCATATGGTTTAAAAAGGTAGTCCAAGGCCTGAGCCTCAAACGCTTTAAGTGCATACTCATCAAACGCCGTTGCAAAAATAACGACCGGCATATTTTCAGCGCCCACTTCTTTGATAACTTCGAAGCCATTTAATCCAGGCATCTGAATATCCAAAAAGACGAGATCTGGCTGAAGACTGCTAATCTGTTGAACAGCTTCGGTGCCGTTCCGAGCCTCCCCAACAATCTCCACGTCTGATTGCGAATCAAGGAGCAACCGAACGGTATCGCGAGCAAGAGGCTCGTCGTCAACGATGAGAATTCTAAGTGACATTATGAGGATGTTCGAGGTGAAATGACAGGTGACGTTCCAAAGGGTAGGGAGACGCGAGCAATAAGCCCACCTTCGGGTGAATTTACCAGTTCGAAGTTTGCCTCATCCCCATAAATACTTTCAAGACGGCCCCTGGTGTTAGATAAGCCGACCCCTTCTCTTCGGTCTGACGCTTTCTTTTCCTGGATGCCTTGACCATTATCCTTCACATCGATGATAAGAAGATCTCCGTCCATGCGGGCAGAGACTCTAATATTACCTTGCTCGGCATTTGGACCGATTCCATGATGGATTGCATTCTCAACGAGGGGCTGTAGAATCATGTTAGGAACGTATCCATCGAGAAGGGAAGAGTCCACATCGAAGCTGACTAAGAGGCGTTCCTGAAATCTGATTTTTTCAATGTTCATGTACCGCTGCAGAAAATCGATTTCTTGTCGGAGCGTGATCTCTTGAACACCCTTATTTTCTAAAGCTAGTCTCAAAAAGTCGCCCAAATGAACGAGCATTTTGACCGCAATTCTATTATCGTTTTTACGGACTAGAGCAGCTACCGAGTTCAGCGTATTGAAAAGGAAGTGCGGGTGGAGCTGCATCTTCAAAGCACGCAGGTTAGCCTCGGCCAAGCGTATTTCCAGCATTGCGGCCGCTTGTTCTCGATTCAAAAACTTCTTGTAGTAATCGTATGCATAGAACCCACCCAAAACGGTCCAATACGTCAAAATGTTGGCGTGTACCCGAGTGGTGAAGTGGACCTTATAAAGGCCCGACGTCATTGCCTCATGGCCTGGCATATCAGTAGCGTAAAAAAGAAAAAGATTTACCAGGGAGTGAATCAGTAACATGAGCATCATGGTCGGGATGTGAACCAAAGCAACCGCTGAGACCCAATTCGAGCGCTCAATGCGATATCGCTCGCCTAACCAAATAATCCCGGGAGCAAGAAGAGCCCAGATATACCAGTTCGGTATCGTGCTGACTAACGCATAAGGCCAGGACATCTCCTGTCCCGTTACCGTCTGATTCAGATAATAGAAGCTGAGAGCAGCGATTCCAGGAATGGACCAGAGCGCGAAGTAAACCATCCTGCGCGTCCTGGGGGACCAAGTAAATACAGGCTCGTTTAATGATAATTGGAGTTGTTCGACCATCGGGGTATACAGATTCAATTAATGCAGGGTGGCATATTACTTGATCAGGCGCATAAATTCGTCGCGCGTGGCAAGATTTTCTTGGAAATCACCACTCATGGCCGAAGTTGACGTCATTGCGTTCTGTTTTTGGACGCCACGCATAACCATACACATGTGATTAGCTTCAATGACAACAGCTACACCTCTCGGCTGCAATACATCTTGAATCGCGTCTCTAATTTGCATAGTCAACCGTTCCTGCACCTGAAGCCTGCGCGCAAACACGTCCACTACTCTCGGAATTTTACTCAAACCGACGATGTGACCATTTGGGATGTAGGCAACGTGCGCTTTCCCGAAAAAAGGGAGCATATGGTGTTCGCACATTGAAAACACCTCGATATCCTTGACCAAAATCATTTCGTCGTATTCTTCCTTGAACAGCGCTTTCGAAAGAATGGCTTTAGGATCCTGCCCGTAACCTTGGGTCAAAAACTGCTGAGCTTTTGCAACCCGTTCTGGGGTTTTCAACAGTCCTTCGCGTGCTGGATCTTCGCCCACCAGCTCGAGGATGCGCTTCACGTTACGGCCGATCACGTCGGTCGCCAGAACGTCATATTGCTCGAGGACAGAGTAGCCTTCGGTCGTGGTTGGAGCGGCGATGGATGGGACTCCCGAGGTGTGGCCGTCGCCTCGGTGGAATCGGTCTGTGGAAAACTGTGACATGACGAGAAATGTTTTTGTTGGACTTGGGAAAAAATAGAAATTTTGAGCCCTAACCTCCTTCTCCCGTAGACAAGCGGAGGTAGGCAGCGACGAACGGGATATCATGATCCTGCAAAGAGGTCCTACGAATTAATTCCTCGTAGCAATGGTGGGCGACATCCGTCTTTTCGTCATGGATCGATAGACCGAATCTAAACCTCGCCGCATGATCCAAGCTCGTTCATCGGAACTATGAGTAGACTCCATTTGAGTAAGAGCACTCGTAAGCATCTTCTGAGTACCGAGGGGCAGAAGGTCGGAAGAGGCAAGCAGGGCTTGAGCAGTCATCTCGTAGATGGTTGCGCACGCCATCACTTGACCATTGTTGTAAAAGGCTGACCCTTTCCTTGTTGCTTCTTCAATCACATTCATGACGCGCAAGACGCTGGTGTCTACCTCACCCGGCATGAGGACTGAATCTACCACGTGAATAATCCCATTCGAGGCTTTAATGTCGGCCTTGATGATCGCGGCTCCAGCGATGTTTAATCCGATTGGTAGCGCGGCGCCATTGACCGTTTTCGCTCTTTGCGTCGAAAGTAGATTGTTGGATGCAATTCGACCGGCGACCACATGATACTTTAGAATGGATTCCAGTTGCTCTCGATTTTCCGGAAGCAAAAGGTCCTCCACCACTCCAACGGGAAGTTTGGCGAAGGCCTCGTCAGTGGGAGCGAACACGGTGAACGGCCCGTCGGAATCTAACGTAGGCTCGAGACCCGCGGCCTGAACAGCGGTGATCAACGTGGTGAACGATCCAGCTTTATCGGCCACATCCAAAATGGTGTCGTAATTTTGAGCTTGCAATCCCGGCGTACCTACGAAGATTAGCAGAGTCAAGATTGGAAGTGATTTGGTAAGACGGTTAAGAAGCATGGGACTTTTAAAGATTTAGTTCGAGTCGTAAAAGAACGACTGATCCCATTCGCGTAACATGACATTGAGATCAACGGCCGATTGAAACGACAAAAGGCTATTTTGTGAGACCCATCCGCGATTGGTCGCTCTTACCCTCCGCTTATCGAACAGGGTTTAAAGCGTCGCCCGAGAGGCCGTACCTTTTTAATGTCTTTCCACTTATTCGTCTCCGCTAATGACGCGCATTATCTTCGTTCTCCTCTTCGTAGCCGTTCTGGTTCCTGGTAGTAGTCTTGCCCAAGTAACAGGGTCGGTCTCTGGGCGCGTCATAGATGAAACAGGTGCTCCGCTTGTCGGGGCCACCGTGTATCTGCAGGGTAGTCAGACGGGTGCTGCCACCGACATGGACGGTCGCTTCTCCATTCTTCAGGTTCCGGTTGGCACGTACAACCTTGTCGTTAGCTTTGTGGGGTTTACTTCTCAAACCCTATTTAATATCAACGTCAAGTCGGTTGGGAATCCCGACTTCAACTTTAAACTGGCTCCTGACATTGCGGCCCTCGGCGGAGTCATCGTTACCCCTGACAAGAATGTGGTTACTCGCCCACTTGAGACTCCGTTATCAACCCAAACGCTCACTTCCGTTGAGTTGGCTACCTACCCTGGTGGAAATAACGATGTAGTGCGCGTAGCTCAATCGCTTCCCGGCATCTCCCCTTCTCCCGGCGGCTTTCGTAACGATTTAATTATTCGAGGTGGTGCGCCTAACGAGTCTGTCTACTATCTGGACGGGGTCGAAATTCCCAACATCAATCATTTTAGTACGCAAGGAAGTTCAGGCGGGCCCGTCGGACTCTTGAACGTTTCGTTTATCGACAACGTAACGCTCTCCTCATCTGCTTTCGGCGCCCAGTACGACAATGCTCTGTCCGGCGTCTTGCAATTCGACCAGCGCGAAGGAAATCGCCAAGTTCAGTCCGCAAATCTCAGGGTCAGCGCCAGCGAAACGGCGCTCACGCTAAACGGCCCTCTATTTAAGGGTCGGGACGCTGAAGCTAAAACGACCTATATCGCATCCGTAAGACGAAGCTATCTGCAATTTCTGTTTGAGGTTATCGGACTCCCTATTCGACCCGACTACTGGGACTACCATTACAAAGTGTCTCACCGGTTCAACGAAACCAATACGTTGAACATCATCGGCGTAGGATCGATCGACAACTTCACCGTCGAACCCGCCACCGACCTGCCACTTTCTGAACAATCTATCTTGGATCAGACGCCGTTCATTATCCAAAAATCGAACACAACCGGTGTGTCTTGGAGAAAACGTTTTTCGGGAGGACGCGGATTTATGGTCTCAACGTTGTCCAACAACTTCTTGTACAACGACTTTTCGCGTTATGCGGATAACTCGGCGCGTGAGGGACGGTACTTCAACAACGACTCACGCGAAATAGAAACTAAGTTCAGATACGCGCTGACCTTGTTCAAAGAGGGTTGGCAGATCACGACCGGCTTTAACGTGCAGCAAAGCCAATACGACAACAAGACCGAAGACTTAAATGCCGGGTTTTCCTACGACACGAACATTCGATTCAAAAAGGGGGGCGTATTTGCCTCAGCCAACCGTGACTTTTTACGCGATAAGCTGAACGTTAATTTTGGCCTCCGGGCAGACGACGACTCGTTTCTAAACAACCAATCTCTGCTCAATACCGTTTCCCCGCGTGTCTCTCTTTCGTACTCCCTAGGAGCTCAATGGAAAGTAAATGGAACGGTTGGTCGCTACTACAAACTGCCTCCCTATACCATTCTAGGCTATCAAACGGCAGGCAGGTTGGTGAATAAAGACAATAAGTATGTACGAGCAGATCATGTAGTGCTTGGGCTCGAGCGCATATTGGGGCCAGCGGCCAATCTTTCTGTAGAGGGCTTCATAAAACGATATGCGAACTACCCGGTATCCCTGTTAGATGGCATTTCTCTGGCTAACAAAGGAGCAGATTTCGAGGTTCTAGGTAATGAGGCTGTCTCCTCGATCGGGACGGGTAGAACGTACGGAGCTGAGGTACTCTACCAACAAAAACTCCAGAAACGATTCTACGGCATTCTCTCCTATACCTTCTTCTTCAGCGAGTTTTCCGGAGCTGATGGAAGCGGGCAGTACAGACCGTCTGTTTGGGACAGTCGACACCTTGCTTCCTTCACAGGGGGATATAAGTTGGGTCGTAACTGGGAAGTCAGCACCCGCTTCCGGTTTGCAGGCAGTACGCCGTCCGTCCCAACCGATCAGGCCAAAACCCTTCAGTTGTACCCTCAAGTAGTGTTGGACTACGATCGTATAGGGGAAGAATCGCTGGGCAGTTTAAACCAACTAGACATCCGGATTGACAAGAAGTGGAACCTTAAAAAGGTCTCACTGGATCTCTTCTTGGAATTCCAGAATGTGCTTATGACCTCGGCTCCCGAGCCCATTCAATATGTACTCTCAAGGGATGCTCAAGGAAACCCTATCGAGCCGCGTCAATTGACGCGGCTCCCAGCCTCTGACGCTGCGCTAATCCCTACTATCGGATTTGTGCTTGACTTGTAAACTGCGCACTAAGATCGGTCACACCTACCACTATACATGCCCTAACGAGCGCTGCTCGGATTTCCATGTCATCGCGATGAGAATAATGGCTACAACGCATGATCCTGCGATCAAAAGGAATCCAGCATCCCAACCATAGGAATCTACCAGCGCACCAATTACAACATTAGCAGATACTGCGCCACCAACATATCCAAATAAGCCAGTAAAGCCAGCAGCAGTCCCTGCCGCTTTCTTAGGGACCAGATCTAGCGCATGGACCCCAATCAGCATAACAGGCCCGTAGATAAGGAATCCAATCGCAATTAGCATAGCAATGTCTAGTGCCGGATTTCCTGGTGGATTAAGCCAATAGATGACAACGCAGATACCGGTCAAGAACATGTAAACGATACTGACTGGAGCACGTCGTCCTCGGAAAAACTTATCCGACATCCATCCACACAGAAGCGTGCCTGGGATGCCTGCCCATTCATAGAGGGCATAGGCCCAACTGGAGTCGTCGAATGAAAATTGCTTCACTTCCCCCAAATAGGTCGGTGCCCAATCAAGCACACCGTAGCGAACCAAATAAACAAAGGCATTAGCTAAGGCAATGCTCCATAAAAGCTTGTTGTTAAAGACATGCCCAAAAAAGATCTCCTTGGTAGAGAACTCTTTTTCATGAGTGGCCTCATATTCGAACGTTTTCGGATAGTCGTTTCGGTGTTCTTCGATGGGAGGAAGACCCTGACTTTGCGGCGTATCCCGAACTGTGAGCAGAATAAATACCACGACCAGCAGTGATAGCAATCCGTGGGTGTAGAGAATGGCGTGCCAATCTGAAAAAACGGCGACTCCGAGGATGGCAATGGGGCCAACAAGACCTCCGCCCACATTATGCGCCACATTCCAAAACGCCATTTTGGTGCCTCGCTCACTGGCTGAAAACCAATGCACCATAGTTCGGCCGGAAGGTGGCCACCCCATTCCTTGAAACCAGCCGTTCAGCAGCAAAAGAGTGAACATCATCGTAACGGAAGCCGTCGCAAATGGCACGGTCCCCAAGACAATCATGATAACCGAACTGACAGCCAGGCCCAATGCCATAAATGTTCGGGCATTGCTTCGATCAGAAACACTTCCCATCAAGAATTTGGACAATCCGTAGGCAATGGCAATGCCAGATAAAGCAAATCCAAGTTCTGTCCTTGTGTATCCCTCCTCAATGAGGTAGGGCATCGCCAGAGAAAAGTTCTTTCGGACAAAGTAGTAGCCAGCGTAGCCGACAAAAACTCCCATGAAAACCTGCAACCTGAGGCGCCGATATTCCTTATCGGTCTCGGCCTTCGGAACTCGTTCCGCATGAGAAGGCGGACGTAATAATCCGATCATGCTGTTGCTCCAATCAATACAAAGAGTCCGGCTGCGATCAAGGCTCCGATAACCGGACCGACCACTGGGATCCAAGAATAGCTCCAATCACTATCCCTCTTGCCTGGAATAGGAAGTAAAGCGTGTATCAGTCGTGGTGCGAGGTCTCGAGCCGGATTGATTGCGTAGCCTGTCGTGCCTCCCAAGGCAATGCCAATAACAAGAACTAGCAAGGCAACGGGAAGGGCATCAAGAGCGCCAAGACCTATCTCCGGTGCCGCCAAAAGTAAAACACCAAAAACGAGTACGAATGTCCCGATAATCTCTGATATCAAGTTAGACCCTGTTTCACGAATGGCCGGAGCGGTGCAGAATACGGCCAGCATAGCATCAGCGTTTTCTGTAGCGGCGAAATGAGGGCGATAATGCAGCCATACCAAGAAAGCCCCGATAGCTGCTCCTATAAACTGAGCAGCCATGTAAGACGGTACCAATGACCATGAAAACTTTCCAGCCACAGCAAGGCCTAGCGTCACGGCTGGATTTATATGCGCACCACTAATCGCTGCAACCGCAAAGACGCCGACAAACACGGCCAATCCCCAACCGACGGAAATAACAATCCAGCCGCTATCATGTCCTTTGGTTTTACCTAACACGACGTTTGCAACAGTGCCGTTTCCAAGAAGAATAAGCAGTGCTGTTCCGAGTATTTCTGCCAAAAAGGGTGTCATTTATCTATCCGAGTCTAAGTGAAAGCCGTTATGGTTTGAGGGCTGCTCCGCGATCGGGATAGTCAGTAATAAGCCCATCCACCCCAAGAATAAGAAGCTCTTCCATTCGGTCTGTTTCGTTTACCGTCCACGGCACAATAGTCATCCCCAATCCATGAACGGAGTCTACTAGCGATTGATCGACAAGCTTGTGGTTAGGACTGTAGATCTGAGGACGAAAACTGAGACGCCCCATATTAGGTTCGAAACCCATTTCGTTGCTCACTAAAAAGGCTAGCGTAGCCTCCGGTTCAAGAAGTTTAAACGCTTCGAGGGCTCGCGGGTCGAAAGACTGGACGATGGCTCGATCCATCAGTCCCAACTCGTCCAGGACTTCGTAAACAAGTTCTGCAAAGGTGCCTACGTCTGGATGGAGTACACCATCTCCTTCTTCCTTGGACTTGATCTCGATATTATATCGTAATGGGACCTCTGAGTGTGCCTCAATGGCACGAAGCGCATCAATAAGAAGCGGCTTCTGCACAGACAGCGACTCTTGATCCGGAAATCGTTCGTTTCCTCTTATACCACAGTCAAAAGCGGCTATTTGTTCGTAGGACATCGTAAATAACGTGAGCACCTGCTCATCCTCCTCCGTGACAGGCGTTCCATCCGGATGAGAACAGATCCCAGCCGACATCTGAGGATCATGTGATACGACGACCTGAGAATCTGCAGCCACAACCACATCCATCTCGATGGTATTAACCCCGAGATCTGATGCCATCAGAAAACTAGGAATCGAGTTTTCAGGAAGAAGACCTCGTGCTCCCCGATGTCCCTGAAGATCGAAATCAACCTTCGGAGTACATCCGAGCAAACCCGCTAGTACAAGCAACGGAATAATTCTGGAGTAGCTATTCATGTGAGTCATAAAAGTTAACGAAGGAAATTATATCCCTGAACTCTAATCAGGGTTGCAGCTCATAGTGAGAAGCCAGCGACGTAAAGGAAGCAACTTGGTTCTCTATCCAGGTCGAGTCTCTATTCAAGTATTCAGCCATTGTGCGTGCAACTACAGGTGCCATACTCTTGCTTGCAGCCGCATTAAGGAAGAGGGCACGTGTTCGGCGAGCGAGCACATCCTCCACGGTACGAGCCATCTCACATCGCATCGCCCAGGTTACCTGCCCAACAACGTACGAAAGATCGGGATGTAAGAGTTCCTGACCATGATCTTCTTCACGAATGGTTTCGAGAACGGCTTCCCGGTCGGAGCCATACTCACTATACAACCTCTGATGATCATGATCATTACTGGCACCATAAAGAGACAGATTTCGAGTCATGCACTTGCGATCAGAGGCTCCAATCTGCTGGCAAACTCGATCAATAACCTGCTCAGCCATATGCCGATAGGTGGTCCATTTACCTCCCGCAATAGTAATCATACCGGATTCTGACACCTTGATCACATGCTCGCGAGAAAGTGATTTCGTCGGCCCTTCTAAGTCACCGATGAGGGGACGTAGTCCCACGAAAACACTCAAAACATCAGAACGAGAAGGAGCCTTCTTCAAATACTTGCCAGCATGCTCTATCAAAAAAGTAATCTCTTCCTCGAGTGCTTGTGGCTCGGAATCAATCGATTCCACGGGTGTATCTGTCGTACCCAACAATACATGCCCTTTCCACGGGATACAAAACAAAACCCGTCCGTCATCTGTCCTGGGGACCATGATGGCTGCCGATCCAGGTAGAAATGTTCGAGGCAGCACCAAGTGAACACCTTGACTGGCTCGAATCAAACGATCCTTCTCGTAACCCTCCATATTGCGTACAGCATCCGCAAAAACTCCTGTAGCATTAACGACGCTCCGAGCCATCAGGCTGAACTCTTCGCCCGTTTCTACGTCCATGGCCTGCACATTTACCATCTGTGCACTCTTTGAGAGAGCGGTTACCTTGCAGTAATTCAGAACCGTCCCTCCTTCTCGAACACAGGTCTGAGCCAATACAAGAGCCAAACGCGCATCGTCAAACTGGCCATCCGAATATTGAATACCTCCAGCAAGAGAAGTTTGGTTTACCCCTTCCTGTTTTTGGATGATTGCACCACGACCCAGTATGCGGGAAGATGGAAGACCCCGTCCCGCAGCTAGTAGGTCATACATTTTGAGTCCGGCAGCATAGAATCCTATTTCTGCATAGTTGCGACAAGGCACTACAAATTGTTCGAGAGTGACAAGATGAGGAGCATTCGCAAGTAACCTATCCCGCTCACGGAGCGCTTTCATCACCATAAGTAGGCGCCCTTGTTTCAGATAGCGAACGCCACCATGAACAAGTTTTGTACTTCGACTCGAAGTTCCTTTTGCAAAGTCATCACGCTCAAGCAGGAGGGTGCGTAATCCGCGTGAGGCCGCGTCTACTGCTGCCCCTAGTCCTGTTGCACCTCCTCCGATGATCACAACGTCCCACACACCACCCTCTCGCACATCGACAAGAGCAGTTTCGCGATCGAGAGAACCCGCGGGCCTTACTGACTTCATCGCGGTGGGTTGCTGGGAATTAGAGTCATTCATGCGTCTTTGATTCTATCCAGCCTTTTGACCGGTCGAGAGCACGTTTCCAGGTTTGAGTTAGCGATTCTCGCTTGCCTTCAGACATATGCGAATCAAATGTTCGGTCTTTTTCCCAAAGCGCCTTTAGTTCAGGGATCCCGCTCCAAAAGCCAACTGCCAATCCAGCTAAATAAGCCGCTCCTTGAGCTGTGGTCTCCACAATGCGAGGTCGGACCACAGAAACGCCCAATAGATCAGCTTGGAACTGCATCAGAATATTGTTGGCAGCTGCTCCTCCATCGACTCTCATACTGGCAAGCTGAATGCCTGAATCGGTTTCCATGGCGCGAACCAGATCGGCGCTCTGAAATGCAATACTGTCCAACGCAGCCCGCGCAATGTGCGCTGCTGAAGATCCCCGGGTCAATCCTACGAGTACACCTCGTGCATACGGATCCCAGTGAGGGGCGCCCAGTCCTGCGAACGCAGGAACGAGGTATACACCTTCGCTAGACTCTACAGTCGCAGCAAGCTGCTCCACGTCCGAGGAGGTCTCAATTATACCCAAGCCATCCCGCAGCCACTGCACAACAGCACCTCCGATAAAAACACTACCCTCCAACGCATAGGTAGTCTCATTTCCGATCTGCCACGCAACGGTTGTAAGAAGATTGTTTTGGGATTCAATCGCACTCCCACCTGTATTCATGAGCATGAAACACCCGGTACCGTAAGTATTCTTCACCATTCCGGAATCCACACACACCTGACCAAATAGCGCTGCCTGTTGATCACCAGCTATCCCAGAAATTGGAATTTCAGTACCAAAAAGGGACTTTTCGCAGGTCCCAACAACCCCACTTGAGGGATAAACATCGGGAAGCATTGAGCTCGGTACATCCAGAAGACTGAGAAGTACATCATCCCATTCCAGCTCATTAATGTTATATAGCATGGTACGCGACGCATTCGAGGGGTCCGTAGCGTGGACCCTTCCTCCGGTCAAATTCCAGATGAGCCAACTGTCTATGGTCCCAAATGCTAAATGTCCTTCCTCTGCAGCTTCTCGCGAACCGGGGACGTTATCCAGAATCCATCGGACCTTGGTCCCGGAAAAGTATGCATCCACGACCAAGCCACTCCTCGATCGCACATCATCCTCTAAGCCTCCCTCCTTCAGCTCATCACAAAAGCCTGCAGTTCGACGATCTTGCCACACAATAGCTTTAGAAATGGGCTGACCTGTTCTTCGGTCCCATACAACCGTCGTCTCACGCTGGTTCGTAATCCCAATTCCTGCAACATCTGATCCATCCGAACCCACGCTCCTTAGCACCTCCTGAGTCACCGCTAATTGTGTCTCCCATATCTCAGTGGCATCGTGCTCTACCCAACCGGGTTGAGGAAAGAACTGAGTGAACTCTTTCTGAGCTACTTCTACAATGTTACCTTTCCGGTCAAAAAGGATGGCCCGAGAACTGGTCGTGCCTTGGTCAAGAGAAAGAATGTATCTCATATCGGCTAAGGTCTGGTTTTAGAGTCCATAGTCAGTAACTGGCCACGCTGGGCGACCGGTACTGGCTTTAAACAACTGAACGGAAGGAGAATGCAAGTCGAGTGCAGTACTGTTCACTTGCTCTAGAACACTGTAGTCTATCTCGACGGGGATCTGCATGCGAAGATCAATCAGTTCACGGTCTAAAGCGGCGATCATCTTCGCCCGGCGTACTTGATCCTCTACTTCAACGCGTACAGACTCTAGAGATACGTCATCAGGCCAATCAGACCGATATCTCTCGAAATAAAGAAGAAGGTCCTCCTCTGCGACAGTAATCCTATCTGCGACCTGGTTTTTGTATGCTTCGTAGACCCACTTATCTGTCCAGCGTTCGACCTCGACAACAAGCTCAGGGGTCTCATCAAACCCTTCATCCAGGGCTTTTCGAATGAATAACCGATCCCTCACTAAAAGTCCAAACGCGTTGTAATAGTCACTCCTGAATTCGTCTTGTGAGCGAAGAGAAAGTGGATATCGATTATGAGGATAATCAGCTAAAAACTCAGCGACGGTCCATGACCGTTCACTCGTTTCCATAATGGTCTGCGCCTCCAGATTCCGTACAGCCTCAGTCGCTGACGTTGAATCCATGGCGAGACGATGCCAAAGACTAAGAGTCCCTGTTTTTTCATTTTCCTGGCCTTTTGAGAGCCAATTCCACAGGGCCTGCTCAAGCCGTCTGAAAGCAGCTCCTTTCAGACGGAGATCTCTATCAGCGACGGTGCGCTGAATCAGTGAACGAGCTGCTGTACGGGATTTTTCAGCGAAAGCTACCTGCTCGTAACGCGCCCATTCTTCGACCCCAGGCTCGGCAGTAATGGGTGTTCTGAGAATATCCATCACCTCCACTAGAAGAAATCCTCCTCGATAGGAAATAGGAGACGAAACCTGTTCGAGTGGTAGAGTACGAATTGCTTCCCAAACAACGGGATCCAAAGAAGACGGAGAGACCAAATCAGTTTCCAAGTCTTGCGGTCGTAGATGATGCATCCCTTCTTCGCTGGCAGACAGTTGTGCAACGGCCGAATAGAATCCATTTTCAACATAGGCTGTCCGAAGCTGCTCAGCAGACTCTAAATCTGATGCAGGCAAGAATCGTAATGCGATTTGAATCGCGTCCAACCTGCGAAGGGAATCAATATCAGCAGGTGTTACTACGACTGAACGCGCAGCATCTTCTTCAAACACGCGCCCTACCAGAAGCTCTTCCGTCAAGCTTTTAATTTGGCCTTGCACGAGAGCTAAAGAATCCAAACTGATACGATATCCAGCCTGAGCCAAGAGCTGTTCCGCAATCATGCGCTCTAAATAGGCCATTTGGGGATCTGATCCCTGCTTGAGTTCAGGGAAACCCTGTTCAAAATCCTGATTAAACTCCTTAACCGTGATGGAAGCACTTCCTACCCTGACAAGAATCTCTGAATCGTGATTCTCCGAGTTACACCCTCCAAGTACCAGTAGTACGATCCACAGATATGAGAACCGGGAGACCATTAGTTGGTGTGAATAACCGACTTAACAGTGTATCGAAACCCATCATTAACCACGGTGAAATACATACCGGCAGGCACCTCCCCGGCATTCCAGGTCACTGTGCCAATGTCCCCGGCCCGTTTGCCTTCGGCCAACGTTGCTACGCGACGTCCTAGTAAATCCACGACAAAAATAGACACGAGTCGATCCGCATCACCATTAAGTGATATGTT
>DKOG01000188.1 GCA_002469915.1 Bacteroidetes bacterium UBA7368 | reverse complement strand
CGTAGCCCGGCCGAACTTTTTCCCCGGTTCGACCCCACCCAAACACCTCGACGGCACGATGCCTGGCGACTACGGCTTCGACCCACTCGGACTTGGTAAGATACGTTTACAAGCGAAACCGAAATTTCCTTTTACAACTCATACATCGTCCCTGTTCGCCTCTTACATTCACGTGAGGCTTCTTTTCGTCATTGATCTTTTTATCACCACTGCAGGTGAGGACAAGGCAGCTTTGGAGTGGTATCAGCAAGCTGAGCTGATGCATGCCCGGTGGGCAATGCTTGGCGTTGCCGGCATGGCAGCTCCTGAGATTCTTGGCAATCCGCTCGTCGACGGCCCTCTGCCAAACTGGGCTGAAGCTCCCTTCTTTGATGGCTATGTAGCCGACGCCAACACCCTCTTCGTTGTGCAAATGTTCATGATGAATTGGGCTGAAGTCCGCCGCTGGCAAGACATAAAAAATCCCGGATCCGTCCACGCCGATCCATATGATGAAAGCCGCAGATGCACCGGAACTGATGTCGGATACCCAGGGGGAGGGCTGTTTAATCCCATGGGCATGGCCAAGAGTGCTGAAGAACAGAAAACTCTGCGCGCAAAAGAGATCGCTAATGGCAGGCTCGCCATGGTGGCTGCCATGGGTTGCTTCATTCAGCATGACGTGACCGGTACTGGCCCCGTCCAGAACCTGAAGGCTCATCTCGCCGATCCGTCTCATGTCACCATCTTCCAAAACTTCCACCCGTTCGCGTTCTAATGTTTTAATATAAACCTCATTATCTTTATTATACATCCGCCAGTGAGCACTACACCAGCCAGTCGTGCCCTATGAATAATAAGCATCCCGAGCCTTGATACCTAGCTAGTAGGAGGAGGTTGTGTGATCTGGTCAGGCGAAGACTACATCCGTCCAAATAATTTTATATCACGGTTGAATAACGGTTCGTGACTGTCACCAGTTTCGATCCGAGTAGAAACGTTTCCGGTCCATTCAGTAAGAGTAATAATAAGATCGGCAACATTCGTGATCTATCGTGAACGTTTGGTCGGTTGTAACATTGCGTAAGTGCCTCCCTTTTGGACGAGCCACGATTTATGACTCAGAAATGACGACGCGGTCGGCTAGTTCGGGACTAAGTTTTTAGACGATTTGATCGATGCAGCTTCGATGAAGAAGTGCACATAGTTTAGATTTGAAGCTGAATTTTCATCGATGCTCGGTCAACTTCGACGTCGACCACCGCCTCCTAGGAAGACGCGTTAGCGTCGTGCTTCGTGGGGTGAGCCAACGGGTATCTGCGTCGATGTCCACGTGCACCGCATATCAGAGCGTCTTGGGTGGGTGTCGTCTGTGTCATTGAAGAAAGATGGAACGCCGAAGACCAGGAGGACCCCGGAGGACACGAGAAAAACGCTTGAGGCATGGTTACCACGGGATGAGTGAATCGGCATCAATCCACTGCTCGTTGGCTTCGGGGAGCTGACGTGCACACAACAGAGGTCGAGAGGCAAGGAGTGCATTGTCAAGCGATTGTGCCCGAGTGCATTTCAGCATGGGTCCTAACTGAAAGCACATGCAGTGTAGGGGCGCAGAATGTTATACCACCGGAAAACGAATTGTGTTGGCTTTCTGGACCTCCTTAAGATACAAATTTTCAAGGCCCAAAAACTGTCCAGAGCGAGGCACCACTTGCTCACAACATCGATGTCCTCGCTTGTCATCAGGCCTCGATGGAGAGTTTCAAATATCTCCACACACTTCAGTGAGAAAGGCGCAGCTGTAGTGAAAATGCAGGAGAGATGGAAGGTGGATACGCAGACATGCATGTTGCGTATATTGGATAAGCTATATATGCGGCAAAATTTCTTGTTACAAAGTATTGCCTTGCTGCAGGATACCACCCAAGCGACCAGCTAAAACACCCGCGTACCGCGATATGCAAATTTAAGCACGATGTTGCTTAGTTGTAGGCCTTGGCCAGGATCACACCCTCGAACTTCGATTGGAAGAACTTCATGGCGTCTGTTTTCTTGAGTTTGTGAGGTGCTCCGATCTTTGTCTGGCACTTGCGGCGCTTGGCAACACGGAATCCAGGACGTTCAAGGACGACGAAGAAATCCATGCCTGAAAACAAGATGGTGAATCATATGTGAGTGTTTCGCCTTGAAATTGTATCGACACAGAGAAAAAGGATTTGCCGCTTGATGCTCCGCCCGACCACCGATGGGAAGATTTCTATGGTGGTCTGGAGTACAGGCGGGCGGTGTAGCATCAAGTTCATACTCGAGGGGCACATTGCATGGTAAGTCCGCCCGGTAATCAGCATTGTTGATGCGTCGAGAAAGGGTTTCGAAGGGGGATTGGAATGTCGCCGGGTGTCACTCACCATAGATGCCAGTAGAGGGGTCGTACTTGATGCCGAGGTCAATGTGCTCAGATATGCCGAAACCAAAACAACCGGTCTGGGAGAAGTTGCTCTTGATAAGCTCGTACTCTTTAACCTTCAGGCCAGACTCCTGTTGGCGTGGATGTGCAAATGGATGACAGAAGGTTAGGTTGAGACCGATGATGCGAATCAGCCAGGGGCTGCAAGACAGGTGAAA
>DKOG01000216.1 GCA_002469915.1 Bacteroidetes bacterium UBA7368 | reverse complement strand
TGGCTCCTTTGAGGTCATTGCAAGTGTGGAATCAGAAGAGGAATTCTCCAAGTCCAGAGGTGGACGTGTAACGGATCCTCAAACGGGTGAGCGCAGTCTGTTTCTAGAAGCCCTTGGGGCACTTTGGCAGCGTACGTTAGTGACCATGGAAGAAGGTGATATTTCCGAACCTGTAGAGGTTCAGTTATTAGACGGGCGCAGGGCGTTTCATATTGTTCTACTCGAACAACGGATAGATGCTCACGTGGTCAACATTGATACTGACTACGATCTCATAGCGAAACGCGCCCTCTCCAATAAGCAGGGAGTAGAGCTAGCAAAGTGGATAGAAACACTTAAAACATCCGTCTATATTGACCTTCGCGGTAAAGCTCGGACGCTTATTGCTAACCAGTAACATTATATTGTTGCCCGCGTACCGACACTCCGATTTCAACTCTACAACCTATTGTCTCCTATGGAAGTAAGCACGTCACCTGAAACAGTAGAAGAGTTACACAGCGGATACAAGAAGCTTAGTGCTGAGATCGGAAAGGTCATTATTGGCCAGGACGATATCGTTAAGCAAATCTTTATCAGTATGATTTGTCGTGGGCACGCCTTGCTCGTGGGGGTCCCAGGACTAGCTAAAACCCTTTTGATTCATACCATCGCCGATGTGATGGATCTCGATTTTTCTCGTATCCAGTTCACGCCAGACCTCATGCCTAGTGACATCACAGGTACTGAAATCATTGAAGAGGATGAAACAACCGGCAGGCGTCAATTCAAATTTGTTAAAGGCCCTGTTTTTGCCAATGTCGTTTTGGCCGATGAAATTAACCGAACTCCTCCCAAAACACAGGCCGCTCTGTTGGAAGCCATGCAGGAGCATCGAGTTACTGCTGCAGGACATACGTTCAGCCTGCCTGAGCCCTTTTTTGTTCTAGCTACTCAGAACCCGATTGAACAAGAAGGCACCTATCCGCTGCCTGAGGCTCAATTAGATCGGTTCATGTTTAATCTCTGGCTCGACTACCCAACCTTCGATCAAGAAGTCGAAGTGGTGCGCCAGACAACGAGTGCCACCAAGCCCCAACTGAATCACATAATGTCCGCTGCCGACATTCATCGCTACCAACATCTGGTACGACAGATTCCCGTCGCGGACAATGTCATTGAGTACGCTGTAAAACTGGTAGGGCAGACTCGACCAGACGGCGACCTCGCTCCACAGTTCATTAAAGACTACCTGAGTTACGGAGCCGGACCCCGAGCCTCCCAGTACTTAATACTCGGTGCCAAGGCCACTGCCGCGCTGGATGGTAGGCTTACTCCGGACATTAAGGACGTGCACAAAATTGCCGTTCCCGTTCTGCGCCATCGTATTGTGACCAACTTTAGTGCAGAGGCAGATGGAATATCTTCGGTAAACATTATCGAACGCCTACTCGCATCCGACGAGTAGTATATTCCGTCTTTGATCCTGCTAGAATAAGTTTGCTAACATGACTGAGCGACCTGCGATAAAACGAATTGCTGCAGAGTGGGCACTCCTGCCTGATGGATGGCACCAGAATGTGCTTATAGAAGTCGATGGGCACGGCTTGATCTCGTCAGTCTCCTCCTCTTCATCGGCAACGTCAGATCAGTCTCTCGGCGTTGCAATCCCAGGAATGATTAACACACATTCCCACGCGTTCCAGAGGAAATTGGTTGGTCGAACGCAGCGGTTTACCCGGCCGGAAGATGATTTCTGGTCCTGGAGATCCCAGATGTATAAGCAGGCTGAGCTACTCACACCTGATGTACAGGGAGCGCTTTCCTTGGAATTGTTTGGCGACATGCTCGCAAACGGGTATACAACCGTATGCGAGTTCCAGTATGCTCACGGCGCGGTCGAACGAACAAACGCAGAGATTCCGGCTCTGATGTCGTCTGCCCTGATTGAATCAGGTAAAGCTGCTGGAATTCGCACGTTGATACTTCCTGTTTTATACCAACAGGCCGGGTTTGCCATGCGGCCTTCAGAGCGACATCAGCGACCATTCGTTCTCACCACTCCAGTGTATTTAGGTCTTATTGATCACTTACACGAGATGTATGACGATTCGGATACCGTGTCTATTGGGTACGCGCCTCATTCGCTGCGTGCGGTTGGATATGATGCGCTCATGGAGATGCTTGATCATCGGGCTACGGAGCATCCAGGTGCCGCTGTCCATATCCATGTCTCCGAACAAGTAAGAGAAGTAAATGAGTGCGCGCTAGCCACCGGCCGTAAGCCGATTGAATGGCTCATGCAACATGCTAACATAGACTCCTCATGGTGTTTGATTCATGCTACACATGCAACAGATCCTGAATTAGCCGACATACGTGGTGTAGGAGCGACAGTTGGACTTTGCCCTACTACAGAAGCAGATCTCGGAGACGGATATTTTCCGTTTGCAGCACATGTTGCCGCCAACGGTTCGTTCTCAATTGGATCTGACAGTAACGTATGTGTGTCACCTTGTGAAGAACTTCGACTCTTAGACTATCAATCCCGTTTGGCACAGAGAAAACGCAACGCACTTCAGTTCGACTCCCGGTCTGGAACAGGTACGCAGCTCTATCAATTGGCTTTAGAAGGCGGTAGAAAGGCGAGTTGCCTTCCAGTGGGCCGGATTGAAACCGGCAGCTTTGCCGATATCGTTTCGCTGTCCTCTACCCATTCCCTCTCGCATGATCGATCTCCTGACGAGATTATGAATGCCTACGTGTACAGTGGCGGAAAGGATATGATAGAACACGTATTGGTTGGCGGTCAAACACCGAATGCTCAACCGCTCTAGTCCGACGGGCCATCCATGAGAAACGCCAAGGGCCTGAAGGCCGGCATATTCTCAAACACAATTTTGATGGTAGCTGTAATTGGAACGGCCAAAAC
>DKOG01000082.1 GCA_002469915.1 Bacteroidetes bacterium UBA7368 | reverse complement strand
AGGGGTGTGCAAAGTCATAGAGTGGGTAAATGGGCCACTCGTTTTCCCTTCTGTAGTGCGCAGCATGCTTTATTCTGTAGACCACCGGATCGCGCATCAACATGTTGGGCGATGTCATGTCGATCTTTGCACGCAGTACATGGGAGCCATCGGCATGGATACCCTCTCGCATTTCATTAAATAGCGTGAGGTTCTCTTCGATAGATCGATCTCGAAAGGGGCTATTCTTACCCGATTCCTTTACCGTACCGCGGGTCTCTCGAATTTGCTCCGAAGTTTGACTGTCCACATATGCCAAGCCTTTTCGGATTAACTGATTGGCAAGATCAAATAGCTGCTCGAAGTAATCAGATGTATAGAATTCGTTGTCACCCCAATCGAATCCGAGCCACCGAATATCTCGCTGCATGGCCCGAACGTACTCCATATCCTCTGTCTCGGGATTGGTATCGTCAAAGCGCAAGTTGCAGCGTCCTTTGTATTCGGCCGCGAGCCCAAAATTCAGGCAAATAGCCTTAGCATGACCGATATGCGGATAGCCGTTTGGCTCAGGGGGAAATCGGACCACAATGTCACCAGCAACTCGTCCAGAAGAACGATCATTGTCGATGATTTGCTGAATGAAGTGTCTGCTTTCGCGCGAAGTAGAAGATGTTTCGATGGAACTCAAAGCCGATTCGGACTGGTTACTGGCAACAGAACAGGTGAACGCTCTCGAAACTAATAAAATCCCAGACCGTGTATGGGCTGACTTTCCCATCGTTGACATATTTTCATGAAGATCCACGCACAGACAGAGAGACTATTAATCCGGGATTGGACTCGAGATGATTTTGATGCCTATTTCGCGATCGTAAGCGACCCAGAAGTGATGAAACACATTGGTAATGGTTTACCTAGGACCCGTGAGTACGTGGATGGTTTTTTTGAATCCGTATTGAGTCATCAGGAGACCAGAGGGTGGACTCGGTTTGCGGTTGAACATCGACAGTCAGGTAAAGTGATGGGTTTTTGTGGTCTGGATGACCAAACAGGACGCATTGATTTTGGATGGCGCTTCGGGCGAGAATTTTGGGGTGCTGGATACGGGTTTGAAGCTGAGTGGTCAAACGGAGTTTAATAGGTTTGATTCTAACGAAGAAAGGCGGGCCTGCAATTGCAGGCCCGCCTTTCTTCGTTACTCGGGTATTCAGAGGAGACGATTAACGACCCTCCCTAAGAGTCACACTTCCGTTTGTTGTTCGAATAACCACTTTGTTTTTGCCCCCACTGACCTTGCCCTCTCCAACGATTTCTCCACCAGTTCTCCAGCGGCGCTCTGAGTTCGATCGTTTGGTGGTCACGTTGATATCGAAATCAGAATCGATTTCGTATTCATCATCGTCAGCGTCTCGGGTTAGCGTGATTTCAATATCTACATCCATTGAAAGTCCTTTCGGAATGGTCAGGAGGATATCACCACCCATGGATTCAATATCTACGTGACGGTCTCCGCTCGTGCCACCTACCATTGTGACTTCCACATCGCCACCCATCGTATTGGCCTCAATCCAGCCATTTATTTCAGCAATCTCAATGTCGCCGCCCATGGTACTGGCTTTAACGTACTTGGCTGCGCGATTGACTTCAATGTCACCGCCCATCGTATGAAGGTCAGCCCCAAACAGGGCTTCGTCCACATTCACATCGCCACCCATGGTACTGATGTTTACTTCTTTCTTGGCACCAGATCCAGACTGCACGTTATCGTACGTGACATCACCACCCATCGTGGTGCCATCCACTGAGCCGGTAACGTCAGAAATATCGACATCACCGCCCATAGTGTGAACCGATCCGTCCACATCGGAATTGGAAAGCTCGATGTCTCCACCCATAGTTGAAAACTCAATCGTTCCGGCAAGCCGGGTAAACGTGAGATCTCCGCCCATGCTTGAACCCTCGATTTTTCCTTCTATGCCATCAATTTGGACGTCTCCGCCTGAGGTGGAAATTTCCAGATTGAATTGTGCGGGCACAAAAATGACCATATCTACGTCTGCGCGAGCTCGTCGACGCGAGTACTCTGTGTAGATCTCTACACCACTGGACGTTTCTTCCATGACTACTACAATCATCTCTGCATCGCGGCCTGAGACTTCAGCGAGGACTTTTATTTCGTTTTTGTCCCAGCTAGAAATTTCGATATCGCCACCCGTTTCTATATCAAGCTCCAGTTTTCCACCTGAAGAGACAGAAAAGACTCGTTCGATATTCTGTGCATTTGCGGCCACGGAAAATAGGGCTAACAAGACGAGGGTAGCCAAGAATCGCGTGGGCATTTGAAGGGTTGATCGGATCATTTTTTTAGCGGCTAGCCGCAAAAGCTGTAAAAATCAGTTGGTTTTGCTCCTTTGATAGTGCGATACGAGAGAAAGTTGGTAGAGATGCACATCATTAGTCACGTGTGACGAGTCGCGGAAGTGCAAATCGGACGAAGCTTGGCGAAATACGCTCTAGATAGGGCGCGAAGCGTTCGGGGCCCCCTATGTAGCAAATGGGCTTTTTCTTTTCAATCTGACGCACCGCTTTTCGGGCAAACAGGTCGACCCGCATGGCATTTTGGTGTACATCATCCATTTCGCCGAATGGTACGCCCGATCCCTCCAATGAGTGGATACTGATTTCAGTGTGGACATATCCTGGACAAACCATAGATATGGATATTCCCGTGTTGTGGAGCTCAGCTCTTAGCCCCTCAAAATATCCATGCAACGCGTGCTTTGAAGCGGCGTAGGTTGCTCTCCTCGGAGTGGATAGCTTGCCCATGATGCTGCTGATAACTACGAATTGCCCACTATTTTGCTCTATAAAATGAGGTAATACGATTCGAGTCAAAGACGTGGATCCGAAGTAATTCACCTCCATGATCCGGCGTTCTATTTCATTGGTAGTTTCGGAAATAGCGCTTCGTTGGCCGATTCCGGAATTCAAAACGAGCATATCCAGACGTCCAAAACGCTCAAGGATCTTTCTGAAAGCAGCCTCATGGGTTTCTGGATGAGTCACATCGAGTGGAATGGAAATGTGATCATCAGGGCGAGCGCAGCGAGCCCTCACTTCTTCCAATCGGTCTACTCGGCGTGCGGAGAGGATCAGGTTGGCTTCGCGAGAAGCTAGTTCAATGGCCAATGCGGCGCCGATTCCGCTTGAAGCCCCACTGATCCAGATGTTTTTTCCTTGAGTTGACATGGAAATCAAAATAGAGGTTTCCGTGTGCATTCTCTCGCATATCAGGGATAAAAAGAATGCGGGGGGTGCAAAGCACCCCCCGCATGTCCAGAACTGCAAAAGTACATGTTCAGCCTGCCTAGAGCAGCATTCGCCGCTTAAGCCGGTTCAAGATTTCCTTGGGCGGTCGCATTTTCTGTCATGACGTGGCCGTCAAACAGATGAATGATTCGGTGGCTGTATTCGGCATCAGAGGGAGAGTGCGTCACTCTTCATGCCGAGATGTAGGAGAGGTAGTTCAACGTTTTCGTACACGTTCAACTCATCGATGAGGTTGAAGCTCTGGAATACGAATCCAATATTTCCTTTTCTAAGCTGCGCGCGTTGGCGCTCGCCAATCACTTGGATTGCCCGAGAGACCCACGATGTTCAGTCGGATAGACTTTCCGCAATCCCGCCTTCTTTGATTTCAATATTTCCGCTATTAAAAGCCGTCGTTTGGACTTCCTCCCTCACGTACTTCTTCACCTTCCAAAACAAATATTTCTTCGATTTTCCTGAAGACAGAAGTATTTGGGGGAAATCTGCTAGAAGAAGCCGAATACTTTATGGGAATCTGTGCCAGAATGTTGTGTAGTAGGTTAGAATTCTCACAAACCAACGCTTATTCGGCACGGATACTACGATCCTGTTGTAGTTTGGGGTCACTCAAAACGATCTTATTGGGCTATGAGCAGAATCGTACGAACGGGTGATACACCTGCAAAAAGGAGAAACGCGCACCGACGCTCTTGTGCCGAAGTATTGAGGCTGCTAGCTGAAAAAACGGCTTTCGACGATGAGGCCAAAGATATGGCGGCCTTTCTCGTATTCAATTTGCGGGGCATCGGAGAAACGATCGAGCAGAGCGCTTTCGCCTGGGATGATCGTAATTACTGGAAAAAAGCTGAAGCTTTACGCCATAAATGGTTGTGGACGTCAAAAAAGGCAGAAGAAATTGGTCAAATTGTAGTCGAGGGGAAATGGCAGCTTTTCCCCCCGCAAATCATGGAATTGTTTCCTCATTTTTCGGATGTTAACATAAGCACCATAACCCGGGGACCGGATTGGTGGGTAGGCGCTCGGAGAGCCCTTGTCAAAGAAGCAGAAGAAAAACGGTCGACCTGAAAATCAGTCTGAAGTCATGATCAAAGATCACTTACAGTTGAAAGCCGGAGCCCTGTTAATTTCCCCGCCCATGCAATGGGATCCCAATTTTCGCCGAACAGTGGTGTTTCTTTGCGAACACTCTGATTCAGGTAGTTTTGGACTGATCCTAAATCGACCCTTGTCGCTCGTGATGGAGCAAGTCTTTGAAGACATGGAAGGATTCGGCGAAGAAATTCGCTGGGGTGGTCCGGTGCAGCCTGAGACCTTGCATTTTTTACATCGGATTCCGGAGATTATTACCGGGGGAGATGAAGTGCTTCCCGGAATATTCTGGGGTGGGGACTTCGAGATGCTAAAAGCGGGAGTCAGGACTAAACAAGTTCATTCAGAGGATGTGCGTTTTTTCCTCGGGTATTCAGGTTGGTCCACTGGCCAGCTATCGGGAGAAATTGAAGAAGGAGGGTGGATCGTATCCGAATCCAATCCCCATACCATCTTTGAGACTTCAGAATCAGCCCTGTGGCGGGAGTCCCTTCTTCAAAAAGGTGGATCCTATGCGGTGCTGGCTAATTTTCCGGACCATCCAACTTTGAATTAGATCGGTCAGCTGCCCGGACTGGAAATCAGCCTCATAAACTCAGCGCGCGTGTGCGTGTTCTCTTTGAACGGTCCCGACATAGAGCTCGTCGTAGTAACCGAATGTTGTTTTTGTACGCCGCGCATCACCATGCACAAGTGAGTGGCTTCAATGACGACAGCAACGCCTTGAGGTTGCAGCGTTTCTACAAGGGCATCCCGGATTTGCATCGTCAATCGCTCCTGAACTTGTAGGCGTCGGGCAAAAACATCGACCACGCGGGGGATTTTTGAGAGACCTACAATGTGCTTATTCGGGATATAGGCCACATGTGCTTTTCCGAAAAAGGGGACCATGTGGTGTTCGCACATACTATAGATTTCTATGTCTTTCACGACGATCATCTCATCATAGGTCTCCTCAAAGAGCGCGCTACGCAAAATGGCGCCGGCGTCTTGTTCGTATCCTTGAGTGAGGAATAGCATCGCTTTAGACACCCGTTCTGGGGTCTTGAGCAATCCTTCTCTGCTTGGATCTTCACCGATACCTTCCAATGTGCCCTGCACATGTTTCTTCAAGGCTGAAATAGTCTTTTCGTCGAAATGTTGTGATTCCTGAAAATGTCGTTGGTCTTGCATCGTTTCTGCGTATCTAAGGTTCGGGCTTAATCGCCCCGGTATTCTACCACGTTGCGAGCTGTTTCAAAAAGACGAATAGATTCTAGTTGGGCCCCTTTAATGTGGGGTTCAATCTGTTGCCAGAAAGCAACAACTAGATTTTCTGACGATGGGATAATTCCTTGAAGGAAGTCCACATCCAGATTGAGATTAGAATGGTCGCACTTGTCAATTACGTAGGAGTTCATAACACGGCGCAAATCACTCAAGTCCATGACATACCCGGTATTCGGGTTGGGCTCTCCAGAAATGGTCACTTCAAGCTGGTAGTTGTGACCATGCCAATTAGGAGAATTACACTTTCCGAATGTATTTCGATTCCACTCATCAGACTGCTCTGGGTTGTGCAGCCGATGCGCGGCGTTAAAATGTGCTTTGCGCGTGATGTAAACGGTGGGCATAGATTGGGATGCTTTTTGAGCGACCGGTGCTGTCCAACCTGATTAGTGGGGGGATCGTTCCACTTATGTCAGGCGAGTTTGATGGTTTCAAAACCTATATTCCACATAGCCTGCACCAAACTGTATTTGATATGGCTGAGAAGACGCTTTTTGAACGGATTGCGGATCGAGAGATTCCGTCTGACATTGTTTTTGAGGATAGCCTGTGTCTTGCATTCCGGGACATCGATCCACAGGCTCCTACACATATTCTGGTCGTACCCAGAAAACCGATTCCTTCGCTGGACCATCTTGAACCAGAGGATGCTCATCTGGTGGGGCACCTGTTTTTGGTGGCCAAGGAGATTGCGGAGCAGGAAGGGCTCGTAAATGGGTATCGGGCGGTGTTTAATTGTGGCAGGGATGCCTTTCAGACGGTACCCCACATTCACCTCCATATTCTGGGAGGCAGGCGCCTCGGTTGGCCACCGGGATGATGGTTCGCCGCATCTGCTAGCCATCAAAGCATGCATAGTAAATCTCGTCCATTCAGTATTTTTTTAAAGCTGTCGGTGTTCATCGGCATGTTATGGGCTTCGCTTTGTTCTTTTCCAGCATTGGCTCAGAACTCCTTGGATGCTGGATTTGAAAGGGATGTAAATCGGTATCGATGGACATCCGAGGCTAAGGTAGGATTGGACCTGGGGCGCTGGACCCTACAAACGAAAAACCTCTTCAGGTCGGATGCCTTTTTACTGTTTGGTGACCAATTATCCTTTCGGGACGAGAATCGATTTTCGTTTCGGGGCCAGCGCCCAACAGGAAACGGTCAGCGACAAATTGTGTCGTATGGGAGAGCAGATTGGTACAGCCTGAGCCGAGTATTTCGTCAGGATACCTGGTTCGGTATGCGATGGGAAGGCGCGCAACCGTTTTGGATAGAGCCGGTGATCGGCCTAGCCATAGATTCGAGGCCAGGATTTGGTGTGAATAGAGCTAATGCCCCTATGCGAACTGATTTGGGTCCCGGCTTCGGTCTGGATTTTGGCCTTCCGATGACCGAGTTCAATGGATATTTCCTTACGGCAGACGGAGAGGCTCGCTTTGAACGGACCTCTCCAAGGGTAGGTCGTCTGTTACGCTCGCATGTTTTCAGTCGAAGGACGTTTGAAAACACGACGGTTCAAACGAGATTCAAAGGCACGAGCGTGCGGCGGGATGCGTATCAGTCTGCTTCCTTCTTGAATCGGGATGATGCCGTAAATAGACAATCCGAAACGGTTGAATCCACCCGAAGTGATACACTTGATCTGGAGTTAATGGTCGATTCACGGATTTCTTCGACCCTCAGTTTTTCTGGGGGAATGGATGTGTCGACTAATTCAAGAAGCGTCCGGACGTTGAGAGCTCCTAGCGAAGCCCTGTTCTTTGATTCAAATTTCAATAGGCGCATCGTTGAGGGGAATCTGGCTGCGATGTACGTAAAAGGAAATACGCGAGCCCGATTCGCCATGCGAGTTGGTGCGGAAGTGGAACGTCGCCGACTAGATAATGCAGACGATCTTCCTTCAGCCCAAGCAGCTCAAAAACTCAACCTATTGCGGCAGGCAGATAACGAGAGGGGATACTTGTCGTTACAGCATACCCTGAATACCAGTTTAAATAGATGGTGGCAGATCCAATTTGACGGCTCTGCCAACATTTTGAAGCACGATACGCCAGAGATCAATCAGGATGATCGCGATGAGCTTTTGTACAATGTCATGTTTGGCTCCCGATTTCATGTCGGAGAGAACCTGGATTTAACCGTGCAAGTCTTGGGATCTTGGTTTCATACTGTTTATCTCAAGGCCGTCCGCTCAGCGGAAAACAATATTCAACGTTCCCTACGGTACCGACCATCTGTTGAATGGACGCCCTCACGAAAAACACGATTTCGTTACACGAACGAGGTTCGGGCTACGTACACGGTAGATGATTTCCTGCTTCCGGGACGTCGACCTACCGATCAGGCCGCGCGCGAGATGCGTCATGAGATTCAGACGGAGCACAGTCGATCCTCAGGCATGGTTTTCAAGGTTGATGCGAGCTATTCAGATCTCAGATTAGGTCGCTTCTTAGATAAGGTTTTTGCTGAAATACCAGTTGATACCCTACGTACATACAGTGGCTGGGTCCGCGTTCAAACCGGAAATAAAGTACAGGCTGAGATCGGGATACGGTTTTATATTCGATCAGATTTTGATCGTTCGGCCAATGTTCGCTACACTATTCCGGAAACTCAGTCTCAGTCTAGCATTTCTCGCATGGGTCGTACGCGTATCGATCAGATAGGACCGACCACGTCGATTTCGTGGACTATGCGTCGAAATGCATTCATTCGATTGGAGGGCTGGGCCGTGCGCCAGCGCGTGTCCCGGGTCCTGTATGGAGAGTTTCCAGATGGATTAGGTTCGGTAATTAAGAAGGCGGCTTCCAGAGGTCAGACGAGCATTATTCCCAACGTCTCGGTTTCCATGAAGTGGACCTGGTAAACAGATATTTTTAGATAATAAGCATACATCACCCATGATCCGGATAGGTATTACCGGCGGTATCGGAAGCGGAAAATCGACTTTCTGTGCACACCTGGAAGAACAGGGAGCCGTCGTTTTTGATGCAGATTCAGAAGCCAATGCCGTGATGGTTGGCGACGCTTCCATTCGGAAGGCCATTATTGATCTGATGGGGCCTTTTGCGTATCAGGTTGACGGATTACTGGATCGTGAATTCGTTTCGCGGCGCATCTTTTCTGATCCGATTGCTCGAAGACGTATCGGTGAGATTGTTCATCCCCGTGTTCAAGAACGGTTTTTGCAGGCCGCTAAAGAGGCTACACGAGCCGGTGCAGAAGCGATCGTTCGGGAAGCGGCCTTGTTGCCACCCGCTCACATGCGAGACTCCTTGGATGTATTGTTGGTTGTAGAGGCTCCCCGAGAGGATAGAGTGCACCGAGTGGTCGAAAGAAATCATTTGCCTAGGGAAGCGGTGATGGATCGTATAGATGCCCAACCGGCAGATGAAGTTTATCGTTCGGCTGCCGACGAGGTCATTGTGAATGACGGCTCACTCGATGACCTACGAAATGAGGCATTGCGGTTCTGGGGTCAAATTATTGTCCGTCAATCCGCGTGAACGATATCATTCCTATTGGTCCCCGTTTTCCCAGAAGACCGAATGCATTTTTGAAGGGTTGTGCTCGCTTTGCATTTTGGATTTCAGGATGGAAAGTCACTGGTGAACTGCCCGATGAGCCTAAACTGGTCATCATTGGTGCACCACATACCTCAAATTGGGATTTTGTCGTCGGCCTGCTGGCTACATTTATCCTGGAATTACGCGTCCATTGGATAGGAAAGCACTCCATTTTCATTGGACTCTTTGGGGTAATCCTGCGGCGGATTGGTGGTATTCCGGTCCGCAGAGACCGTCCGGGCACACTTATTCAGGATGTGCTTCAAGGGTTCAGAGAGCATGATCAATTCGTTTTGGGTCTCTCACCTGAAGGTACGCGAAGTTGGGTGGAACATTGGAAACGGGGTTTTCATCTGATTGCGCGAAAGGCAAATGTATCTGTGCTTCCTGCCAGTATTGATTTCGGACGTAGAGAGGTCCACATGGGTCCTGTTTTTAAACCGTCTGCAGATGCTCAGGCCGACATCGATCACCTGTTAGTCCATTTCAGTGCGTTTGAGCCCAAACTGCCTGAAAAATTTCGTTCGGTTCCGATTAAGACCACTGAACCGCCCAATTCTCGCCCAACGACTTAAAAATCGGTACATATTGTCGATTAACGAGAGGGAAGGGCTAGGTGTAGTCTCTCCGAACTCAATACGATATGTCGAAGCTATTATCGCTTTACGGAAAAACAGTCAGTCTGATAGTGACTGTCTTCGTCGTTTCACTTACGGTGCTAACGCTGGCGCTGGTATCTATATCGGCTTCTGAAGAACGCGATCGTGTTCGGGACCTCGAGCGTACTATTCTACTGGCGAACTCCTACGTCCGAGATTTCATCATTACCAGGAATCCTGACTTTGCGAAGGACACCGAGCTGATCCTTCAAAAAGCGGACTACATCGTTCAAAAGGGCGTGCGAGCTGAAAACTTCCAGAAGCTCCACAACGAAGTCCTGATGTATTTGCATTCAATTGATAATCTCATTGAAGCCTATCAAGAGATGGGTTTTTATGAAGATGACGGATTGGAAGGTCAGATTCGACGTCAATTCAATTCTATCGAGCAGCAACTGAATCAGTTAGGATTGAATCAGGGTATGGTTGCCTTACTTGCTGCCAGGCGACACGAAAAAAATTATATTCTGCGAGGCGGTGAACAGTATGTCGATGGTGTTCACGAAAGCATTGATAACTTGATGCAATTGATTAGCCAGAGTGCGCTTTCAAAAGAGGAAACGGCAGGACTGTTTGCTGAATTGGCTGAGTACCAGCACAATTTTGACAAGCTGGTCTCTCTCACGGCGCGTGTCTCATGGATTCAAGAACAGCTGCATTATTTCAGAGGCAATATCGGAGATACGTTGCAAAGCGTAATCGCTACCGAAAGAGCCCGTGCGCTGTTCTTTTTGTGGGCTGCACTGGGCCTCATTCTATTTGCCTTTATTTTCGGCATCTTGTACTCGATGCACCTGACAAAAACGGTCCTAAAACCCTTGGATCAAATGCGCGCGATGGTTCGACGGGTAGCCGACGGAGAACACCTTGAGAGCTCACATTTAGAGGATTCCGAGGCGTTGTCCGAAATGATGCTCTCGATCAAAGAGGTGGCGGACCAGGTACGGCTTAGGGAAGTTGCGGAAGCTGATCTTCAGGCGTCGAAAGAAGCCATTCAGCAGTATGCCTCAGAACTTGAATCTAGAACGGAGCAGTTGGATGCCGCGATCATCAAACTGCAGGAATCAAAATCGAAGGCTGAACAAGCTTCCCAACTGAAAGCCGAATTTATGGCCAATATGAGTCATGAAATTCGAACTCCACTAAATGGAATCATAGGGATGACGAGTCTGCTTTCGGTCGAGGAGTTAAAGGCCGATCAGAAAGAGGTCGTTGACGTGATCCGTACGAGTGGTGAATCTCTTTTGTGCATTGTTAATCGCATTTTGGATATTTCGAAAATTGAAGCAGGCGGTGTTCAATTAGAAAACGAGGCTTTTGAGATCACGCTTTGTATCGAAGATGCCCTTGGTATGGTATCTCAGGAAGCTGCAGAAAAGGGGCTAGATCTGTCGTATCTAATTGCACCAGACGTGCCAAGCCATGTTGTGGGGGACGCTGCTAGATTGCGTCAGGTTCTCGTCAATTTGCTGGGAAATGCGACCAAATTTACTCGGGAAGGTGAAGTTCAGGTTCGTATATCCTTTCTCTCAAGGTCAGTAAATTGTTTACGATTAAAGTTTGAAGTTGAAGACACCGGAATCGGTATCACGGAACAGCAACTTTCTACGCTTTTCGATCCGTTTAAACAGGCTGAAGTTTCAACTTCCCGTCGATTTGAAGGAACGGGTCTAGGCTTGAGTATCAGCTTTGGACTGGTCGCACTCATGGACGGCACATTCAGTGTGTCCAGCCAGGTAAATCAAGGATCTACCTTTTCATTTGAAATAGAGGTCGGAGCTTCCGGGGTCGTAAGCGATACCGAAGTAAGACCTGATTTGGTTAGCCAACGGATTCTACTTCTTAATCAGAGCCGTATGATGGGTACTGCTTTACAGAGTGCCATCGAACGTTTTGGATTTGAAATCGAATGGGTTACTTGCGAAGAAGACGCAAGAAGGCGTGTCTTGGCCGAAGACTTCTACGCGGTTTTCATTAATGAAAACCGCACGGGGTTTGATGGTGTGGCTGGAGTAGCAGTTGCTGGCATCCTACGAGACGCATCTGCTGATCTTCCAATCGTAGTTGTGCGCCATATCAACCATCATGTGAGCACTGGGTCGACCCACTGTCTGCTGAAACCCATGCGTCATGCAGCACTCAAAGAGGTGCTACTTCGATTTACCAAAAAGTCGCTTGCGGCTGATTCAACGTTTATCAAACCAGCGAATGACCGGGATATGGTGAGTGATCGTCCCGCACGGAATAACATGCTGAGGTCAGCACTTCTGGTGGAAGACAACGTGGTTAATCAGAAAGTAGGCGTGCGGATGCTCGAAAAATTAGGCTGCCGCGTTGATGTCGCGAATAGCGGCGAAGCGGCTATTCGTGCTGTTGAATCCGGTAAATACAGCGTAGTATTTATGGACGTTCAGATGTCGGGAATGGACGGCCTTGAAGCCACCCGTAAGATTCGCGAATCTGCCGATATCACGCAACCAATCATCATTGCCCTTACGGCAAATGCGACTACAGAAGACAGGGCCAAGTGCTTAGAGTCCGGTATGGAAGACTACGCATCGAAACCCGTAAGCCCTCGCACGTTGGAGATCCTATTAGATCGATACGTCCCGGTGTCCTCCGTTGAACGTAACTCGGCAGAATCTGCGCTATAACGCCCAGTTGAACTACTCTTTGGTTCCAACTGAAGAAATGGCGCTTTTCTCAATACGAAGCTTGGTGTTACTGTCAGCTTGCATCAGAACGGACGTTTCATCAACCTGCGTAACGGTACCATGAAGGCCGCCAATCGTGATTATGCGGTCATTTTTCTTAACGTCTCCAATCATCTTCTGACGCGTGTCTTCTTTCTTTTTCTGTGGTCGAATGATGAAAAAGTAGAAGACGATAAAAATCAGAATCAGAGGAAGAAACATGGCCAAAGGGTTAGCTTGCTCCCCTGCTGGGGCTCCGATCAGGAAGAAGGAATAAAGCGGCATGATTGAAACGGTATGGTTGGAATCGAGCTTGAAGATACACTTACAACATGTATCCCGCAGGTTTGCCAATGCAGATTATGCGAAAACATGATGCCGAAAAGAATGGAATCCGTGGCATTCTTAGTCGAAATGTCCAAAAAAGTACGGACATAGAAAAGGGCAAGCTGACCGTATCGCGACGCTACAACCTCCTACCGCTGCTGCCTTCCGGCCCTGACGGAGTTCAGAGGGAGCTGTCCGTACGGGACTTGCCCTTTGGCTGCGTCACAACCCTGACTGATACCCATGGTTCCAAGTGTTCTGCCATTCACACATTATCAATTAAGCAGCTCATAGGCTGCTGTTTCAGATGTACACGGATTCAAATGACGCCGGCGGGATCCACGTCTACCGTCAATCTATACCCGTCAGAAAGCGATCCTAAGGCCTTATTCGCCTCTTGAATTCCATTTCGAACATGACTAGATGGGACGTTCGTGGGCACCTTCAGCAAGATTTGATACCGAAATCGGTTTTTTAACTTGTGCACGAAAGCGGGCGATGGACCAAGTCGATCTACCGATTGCAATCGACTATCAATGAGATTGCGCCATTGTTCTGCATATTTTCTCGTGATCTCGTCTTTGGGACCAGAGAAGACAATCGAAAAGAGCTTTCCTCCCGGCGGATAGTTCAGCAAACTCCGGGCCTCGAGGGCATACTCTGCGAATCCAGCATAGTCGTGACGCAAGGCAAATTGAATAACGGGGTGTCCAGGTTGCCGTGACTGAAGAAGTACTTCGCCAGCTAGGTTGGCCCTTCCTGCGCGCCCCGCGACCTGGGTTAGCAATTGAAAAGCCCGCTCTTCTGCTCTGATGTCGGGCAATTGAAGCCCTGCTTCGGCGTTAATGATGCCCACCAGCGTTACGCGTTCGAAGTCCAGCCCTTTGGCAACCATCTGAGTACCTAATAGGACGTCTGCTTCACCTCGACCAAATTGATCCAATATCCGATGATGCGCACCTTTGGTGGAGGTGGTATCCAAGTCCATCCGGAGTAATCGAATACCGGGGATGCGTTCTTCTAATTCCTCTTCAAGTCGTTGAGTACCCGAGCCGGCAAAATCCATGGTGGGTTGGCCACACGATGAACAAGAAACGGGGACAGGTGCGGTTCGTCCACAGTAGTGACAGCGAAGATGATGTAGCGGTTTGTGATACACCATGCTTACCGAACAGTCAGAGCATTCGGGGACCCAGCCACATGATGTGCATTCCATGATGGGTGAGAAGCCACGACGGTTTAGCAGCAAGATGGTCTGTTCGCTGGATTCCTTCCGGGCTGCAATGGCATTGACCAGTCGTTCGGAAAGGACCCTATTCTGCTGGCGCAGTGTTTTCTCATTTCTGAGGTCCACCACGTGAATATCGGGCAGCTTAGCTGGTTTACCAGCAATCGGAACCCGTTCTGGCATTTCGAGCAGCGTGTATTTCCCCTGTCGGGCATTGGAGAGCGTTTCTAAGCTAGGAGTGGCCGATCCGAGAATACAGGTCGCTCCATTATTCATAGCTCGTACGACGGCTACGTCCCGTGCGTGATAGCGAGGGGCTGGGTCATATTGTTTGTATGAGGATTCGTGCTCTTCATCAACGATGATGATGCCGGGGTTCTTTACTGGAGCCAGAATGGCAGATCGAGGACCAATCACGATGGGGTAGCGTCCTTCGCCGATACCGCGCCATGCATCATAGCGTTCACCCTGACTCATGCGTGAATGTAAAACGGCCACTTCATCTCCGAAACGCGATCTGAATCGATAAACGGTTTGGGGAGTCAAGGATATTTCAGGTACCAATACGATGGCCGTACGTCCGGTTTTACGAGCATGTTGAAGCGCCTGAAGGTAGACTTCCGTTTTGCCTGAGCCGGTAACCCCATGTAAAAGGAAACATCCAAATTTACCCGAGTCCAATTGATTGCTGATGGCCTCAATGGCGCGAACCTGCTCTTTATGGAGGTCCAGCCTGGATGAATCCCGGTCGGAAGAACCTCCTCCAGATCGATCCATCTCCGCTACATCAATTTCCAAGAAGCCCATCTGGGCCAGACGCCGAACGGTGGCTGATGTACCACCTGCAGCAGCCAGTAACTCAGTTTGGGTTACCGGAAGACGCTCAGCCGCATCCCAAATCCGGAGTTGTTCAAGTATGGCAAACTGCTTACTTCCTCGAGGAGGATGCTCTGGAGCGTTGGGAGAAAGTCCCACCATGATCACCGTTTTTATCCGGGATCGAGCGGTGGCTGCGGCGCTGCCGGGAGGCAGCGCCGAACGTGCGGCTTCCCCCCAAGAACACATATAATATTTGGCAATCCATTTAGTTAGGTCCAGTAACTCCTCTGAAAGCGGGGGGAGCTCCATGTCCACGTCAAGGAGTTCTTTAGCCTTATATCCTTTGAGATCGGCTTCCTGGCCTTCGTCGACTACGACTCCGGCCAGCTTTCGTTTTCCGAATGGGACGACGACCCTGCGGCCTTTTCGCATGAGACGAACAAAATGCTCCGGCACCAAATAGGTGTACGGTCTGTTCAGTGGCAGCGGTAATATGACGCGAACGATTTTCAAGATCTGCTCTTAATTTACGTGCGGAAGATACACCTTCGACTGACAGCGTTCTGTCATGTTAGGAAACCGACGGCGCTTCGTCGGGTTGAGGAGCCAAAACACCCACCGCGATGGTCTTTCACTCTCGATCTAGTCCCTACTGGCTGCTGGCCTCTTTATTCCTCACAGGATGCCTGCCTTCGTCCTGCTCCCGTAATGAGCCTCGCTCTATTACCCCGGCAGATTCACTTTCAAGAGAATTTGCTCAAACGTTTCCTGTTGACACCCTTACCGTATTAGAGGCTATTAATCCTGGAATGGATGAGCTTCAGTATCCGCGTACGTTGGCCTATGACGCTAATGGGTTGCTCTGGGTTACTGATACCGCCCGCCACATATTATTGGCGTTCGAGAGCGGATTTGTGGAGCCGGTTGAGCGGGATACGATACCGGATTCCTTCCCTTACCTAGCTGGATTTAGAGGAAAATCGGTATTTGCCTTCAGCCCTGCAACGCATAGCGTGTACGAGATTACCGAAGGAAATATTGAACGAGAGATTTTTATTGGAGGTCCAGTTCCAGAGCGGGGTGGATTGAGGTACGTAACTGCAACGGAAACTGGATTCGTTAGCAAGGTTGTGGCTCCTGAATTTGAAGGGTATTTGGCTCTGCACGACGTGGATGGTGAAATCGTGGAGCAAGTTGCTCTACCGGGACCGGACTGGAGGTATGCAGGATTGCTGCGAACCCGGGGAGAGGTGGTGTATTCCTTGTCAGGTTTCAGACCCATGGTAGATCGCTACGCAAACGGCTCATTGGATTCACTAGCTTTAAATGGCTTCGATTCACCCATGCTAGCTCGTAGTCTACAGTTCATGAATGGTGATACGCATGCTCCGCCGCTACTTTCTTCTTCAGCAGATCTTGCCGGCGATTATATTTTTGTGTTGAACATGCGTCCCGGGTGGGCTCAACTCGATGTCTATGATCTGGAAGGTCAATTACAGCACTTGGTCACCCAGCCTGCACCTTCTTTCAATCAGGAGTATTATCCTACCGATATTGCGGTGCGTCAGCTTTCGGACGGTTCGTACGAAATTGCCATATCCATTGTAAAGCCTGAACCCCGCATTGAACGTTACAGTTGGAGCCCGAGATAATCGTTATTTCCTATGTCCATCCCATTTTTACAGGAATCTGTTCAGTTCCTCAAGGGGGTCGGTCCTCGACGTAGTGATGTGCTTAAACAGGCCGGTGTGACTTCTGTTAATGACCTGCTTTCGTATTATCCGCGCCGATATCTGGACCGCACGTCTGTGGTCCGAATCGCTGAAATGAAATCTGGTTCGGATCCTGTGACGGTCGTTGGCACGGTAGTAGCGGCTGGGGTTATTCCTGGTCGGCGTCAAAAGAGATTTGAAGCCATTATTGAAGATGAACCCGGACGCCGGTTGAAATGTGTTTGGTTTCAGGGTGTCAGCTGGGTTTCTCGAGTCATAGAAAAAGGTCATCGCCTTGCGCTGCATGGGAAACCGGCTCAATATGGTGGATCGATGTCCTTTTCTCACCCTGATTTTGATCGATTGGATGAAGATGGGCCATCTATCGATACCGGCCGCATCATTTCTCTGTACGCTGGATCGGCGAGTCTTCAGCAAAGCGGACTGACCAGTCGCGCTTTTCGCAAGATTATCTATCAGCTCATCAAGGAACGGGGAACGGACCTTCAAGAAAACCTTCCTTCAAGACTTGTCCAGAATTTGGGATTGCTCGATGGGCGAGTGGCCCGAAGAGCGGTTCATTTCCCCAAGAACAATGAGGAATTGCAAGCGGCTCGGTATCGATTAAAATTTGAGGAGCTGTTCTTTTTTCAAATGTTGTTGGCCAAGACCAAATTGGTCAGAGAAGATGTCCCCGGAGTTGTGATGCCTTCGGGAGGAGCACTTGTGTCGAAGTTTGTGTCTGAGGTATTACCCTTTACGCTCACGAATGCTCAGAAGACGGCTCTGTTAGAGATTGGGCAGGACCTCTCCAGCGGGCATCAAATGAATCGACTACTTCAGGGGGATGTGGGAAGTGGGAAAACAGTCGTAGCAGTCGCAGCCGCTCTGACAGCGATCGACTCGGGCTATCAGGTCGCCTTCATGGCTCCCACGGAAATTTTATCCGAGCAACACTACCGCTCGCTGAGTGCCTTACTCAAGCCGCTCCAGATTCCGGTGGCTCTTTTAACGGGAAGTACCCCGGCCGAGCAACGACGCTCAGTCCTTGCGGCGCTGGAAAATGGAACACTGCCGATTGTCGTGGGCACACACGCCATCATTCAAGGGAAAGTCCATTTCAAGCGTCTCGGTTTTAGCGTAGTCGATGAACAGCATCGATTTGGTGTCATGCAGCGGGCTACGTTATTCGAAAAAGGAGAACGGCCTCATATGTTGCTCATGACGGCCACTCCTATTCCCCGGTCATTGGCCTTGACGCTGTATGGGGATTTGGACGTGAGCGTGATGCGGGAGCGTCCGCCGGGGCGTCAACCGATTCATACTAAAATGGTGCGGGAAAAAGAAAGAGATGCGGTCTACGCACAGATGGATGAGGCCATTGCCTCGGGGCGACAGTGTTATGTCGTGTATCCATTGGTGGAAGAAAGCGAAAAACTGGATCTAAAAGATGCCGTTTCGGGGCATGAGCAAGTTTCATCTCGATTTTCGGATGTTTCTGTCGAACTGGTGCACGGTCGTATGAAAGCTGCCGAAAAAGAGGAAGCGATGGCTCGTTTCGTATCTGGGGAAGCATCGATTCTGGTATCGACCACGGTAATTGAAGTAGGAGTGGATGTGCCCAACGCGACCTTTATGCTGATCGAGCACGCAGAACGATTTGGATTGAGCCAACTGCATCAGCTTCGTGGCCGCATTGGTCGTGGAGAACACGCTAGTACGTGTATGCTCATGGCCGAGTACAAGCAATCTGAAGAGTCTCGACTACGTCTTCGCACCATGGAAAAAACCAATGACGGATTTCAGATTAGCGAAGTAGATATGGAGATTCGGGGTGCTGGAGATTTCTTTGGGACGCGTCAAAGTGGCCTGCCAGCCTTTCGAATTGCTGATTTGTTGAACGACCAACACATTCTTGTGAAAGCCCGAGAGGCTGCATTCGGATTGTTGGAACAGGATCCGGACCTAAACGATGGCGACAATCGCGCTATGAAGGACTATTTCGAGCACTTTGTACAAAAGAAAGGAGTTCGCCTCTCTCGAATTGGCTAATGAGGCCCTGCTGTACCGCGCCTTGAATGCTGTACGGTCGCTTCTAGCGACTCTGGCTACTTACTTCCGCAGCGTTCGCGTCCAATACACGTCATTCTGATTGAGAAAAGTCACAGTGAAGGGTATGCGACTCACGGTTTTGCCGTTGGAGGTTTCGACGATGATTCGCCAGTCTCCCTCTGAAATATTCTGTTTGAACGTCATTCCTCGAAAACCATCATCTCGGCCTCCGGTGAGGTCATATCCAATTCGATCGGTGGTCACCCATTTTTCAGACGTTTCATCTTGGCGTTGCCAAACATGAAAGATGCGTTCTTTGAGGTCGGTAGGTGCAAAAACTGACGTGAACGCGTAAACAGGTTCTCCAGGGGTATGGTAATATTGACGGGCATATTTAGGGGCTAATAGTCCGCGATGCCGGGTTTTGTATTCGAGTTCAAAAGCGTCACCGTCTCGGACTACTTGCTGATACACACCGCCTGCTTCCACGGATAGGGGAACGGGAGGAATCCAGTTTTGCCGGTATCCGACGTCTAAAAGGATAGCGCAACCCAGCAAGTACCAAAGAGGAGGCGATCCCAGTCGTCCCCACGAAAACTGCTTTTTCCGGATGCCCAATACAAGTAGAAGTAGGCTGAGGACAAGTCCAGAAGCAATTGCGGCACGAAAGAGAACCGGAGCCATGTGGCCTGCGAGTACCGGATAGAGCCAGGCCAGCATACTCGTTGAACTGAGCATCAGAAAGATCAGTAGCGATGTGAGCGAAGAGAACCGACGGTGTAGAAACTCATTGGCGATCATCCCCAAGACTAAAATGAGCCAAAATCCCAGATGCGTCACCCAGGCAATACTTTGAGCGTAAAAAATGACGAATGCTGAAAGGAGGGCGCCGAGAAGGAATTGGATTACTGGCGCTAGCCACGGTTCAACACGCGCGAGGCGTCCATCTTTGTCAGACCGGACCAGGATACTGGCTACCACGATACCGGTTAAAAGAACGAGGTATCCGACGAGAATGGCATTGTCGACGAGGTTATCGATTCGCCGAAGCGTAAGAGCATCCCAAACGATACCTGCTACAAAAAAAAGAACCCCAAACAGGCGTTCGTTGGTGCGGTATTGCGACTGAACTCGACTTATCTGGTGTGAAAATCTAAAACCAGAGTTCACTTTTTACGCCAAATCGGTACGGAGGAGCATGGTTCACCATACATGATCTTTCTGGCTACTTGTTGCATAGCGGCCGTGGCTTCAACGTATGCACTCGTAGGAACGGCACCAGTGCCACACCCTTTTATGACCACGATCCGGTCGGTATATGGGCTCCAGTCGTGGGCTTTCAGAGCTGCTGAAAATCGGCGTTCTCTAATCTCAGAAGCCCGAGCCGAAGTCACAGATTCTGCAATTCCATCTAGACGTGAGGCAACGAGCATAAAGGCCCAGGTTGGGATGATGGCGTCAGTGGAGCAGAAAATACCCACATGAGCTTCAGTAAATGGTGCCCAGTCGTACTCTTTCAGCGCGGTTCGAAATGCTTTTTCTCGAAGCACAAACCCTCCAGCCAGGAAGGGGGCTAGGTCGAACTCTTTGACCGCTCCCTCTGGTATCATGTCATCCAGATTAAACACCTGGATGCCGCTTTCAGCTACTTTGTTTTGAATGACTTCCACTAGGCCACCTCATGTTTTTTCACCGCGTGGGCCTGAAGTAATCGAACCGCCTCGGTGACTTCCTCATCCGTCGTGTGGCGGCTCATGCTAAACCGGACGGTACCCTGAGCCGATTCCTTATTGACCCCCATGGCAGAGAGGACGTGACTAGGCTTTCCAGAGCCACTTGCACAGGCGCTTCCCGTTGAGACGGCAATGCGACCAATCTCGGCCATCATTTCGCCTGCGCGGACGCCTGGAAACGTCACATTCGATGTTTGAGGAAGGCGCGGGGCGTCCGCCCCATTTACAATGGCATCCGGATAAACGGTGAGTAGCTCTTGTTCAAATCGATCTCGCCTTTCGGCCATCGCATGACTATCTGTGTGTAGTCGTTTTTCGGAGATTGCCGCTGCTACACCCATCCCAACAATACCAGGCACGTTCAGTGTCGTGGCCCTTCGACCGCGCTCTTGTCCCCCTCCATGAAGCAATTGAGGGAGTTGCAAACCTGCTCGTATGTACAGTGCTCCAACACCTTTGGGGCCGTAAAACTTATGTGCCGAGCAGGCAAGGAAGTCAATGTTTTTAACGTTCACATCTACTTTCCCCAGAGACTGGGTGGCATCCGTAAAAAAGAGTGCGGGATGATCTTTCAACAATTCCGCAATCTCTGCAATTGGTTGCAGAACGCCGGTCTCATTGTTGGCCCACATTACGATGACAAGCAGGGTGTCTTCTCGAAGCGCATTGCGCACTGCATCGACGGAAACCAATCCTGCGGCATCTACTGGTAAATAGGTCGTTTCAATTCCCGATGATTCCAGCGTTTCGCACGCCACGAGAACTGCTTTGTGCTCCGTTGCGACGGTCAATATATGTCCAGAGTCGCGTCCTTGAGCCATCCCTTTGATCACGTGATTGATGGCTTCTGTCGCGCCACACGTAAATACCAATCCGGCAGGATCGGCGTGAATAAGGGATGCGAGTTCTTCTCTTGCCATCTTAACAGCTTCATCCGCAGTCCACCCAAATGCATGGCTGGTGTTGGAGGGGTTTCCGTACTCATGGGTGAAATAGGGAATCATTCGGTCCAACACTTCCTGCTCAACAGGAGTGGTGGCGTTATTGTCAAAGTAGATGGGCCGCATAAAGCATCATTTTGGTGAAACAGCATCTAAAACGAAACCGAATCGGTTCAGTTCACGCCTTCGTTTTCTATTCAGGAATCCAAGTGGCTACTTCACCGTATGGCTGTAGTCGATTAAGTAGATTTAACCATCAGGAAGGATGAAACAAGCAATTTGGATTGCACTGAGTGTATTGCTTCTAGGCGGATGCGAACTATCTAGTGACTCCGGAGATGATGTCGTTGGTGGCGTGGATATGGCGGTTCTCTTTGCCGAACCGACGGATGCCGAGAAGAGTGCCGTTGAATTAGATTGGGCCCTTAGGGATGTATCTCCTAAAGAAGTCTTGCTGGAGCGGGAAGGAACGATCTCAGTGGCGGG
>DKOG01000270.1 GCA_002469915.1 Bacteroidetes bacterium UBA7368 | reverse complement strand
AAGCCTGGGCCCCACATGCTCGTATCATCCATATTGATATTGACCCCGCTTGTATCTCCAAAAACGTCCCGGTCGATTGCCCCATTTTAGGTGATGTGAAAGAGGTGCTTAAACAGCTGATTCCGCTTGTTGGCGAAAAGGATACGGGGGACTGGCTGGCTCAAATCGCACGATGGAAGCAGGAATGCCCTCTGGATTTTGAAAGAGACGGCAAGCTGCGCCCCCAAGAAGTAATTCAGGCATTAAGAGATAAGACCGGGGGTTTAGCCACGGTTGTGACCGACGTAGGGCAGAATCAGATGTGGGGTGCTCAATTTTTCACTTACGTGAACCCTCGCTCCCACATTACCTCTGGTGGTCTAGGGACGATGGGCTTTTCACTTCCTGCCGCTATGGGAGCTGCTTTTGGCCGTTCGCCGGAAGATCCGCCTGTCATCTCAATCAATGGAGATGGGGGGGTACTCATGAACATTCAAGAGTTAGGCGTGGCGGCAGCGCATGGTTTGCCGCTTAAGGTGGTGATTTTGAATAACTCTTTTCTCGGAATGGTGCGGCAATGGCAAGAGCTGTTCCATGAAGAGCGGTATAGTCATACCGACCTGACGCCTACCAATCCGAACTTTGTACAACTGGCTGAAGCCTTTGGGTGTGTTGGCTTGTCCTGTGACGACCCGGCTGATATCCAGTCTACGATCGATGCCGCCTGGGAGGTTAACGACCGGCCGGTTGTCATGGAATTTAAAGTTGTGATGGAAGAAAAAGTCTATCCCATGGTGCCTGCAGGGGCCGCTACAGATGATATGATCACTGCTCAATATTCACCAGAGAACTGCGCTTAGCGCATCGCAATGAACACAGAAATGGAAACGCTAACTCAACAACAAATTTTCCGCAAACGCGCGGCCGGAGAAGCTCTCCAGCCAGAAGAGGCGGATATGTCCCATCGACATGTGGTCACGGTCCTCGTAGAAAACACGATTGGTGCGCTTAATCGCGTCGCTAACTTGTTCTCACAACGAGGTTTTAATCTGGAAAGTGTTTCGGTCGGGGGTACGAAGGATCCTTCCCTTTCTCGAATGACCCTCGTGACCACGGGAAATGACCGAGTCATTGGGCAGGTAATCCGGCAATTAGATGGTCTTCTAGACACCATTCTTGTTGATGACGTGACCTCTGTGGATCACGTTGAGCGAGAAATGTGCCTTGTCAAGGTGCGATGTACTGGAGAACAGAGACCTGCTCTGATGAGCGTCGTGGAAGTGTTTCGGGCAACGGCCATCAACATTACGCCTGATAGTATGACGTTTGAAGTGACCGGTCCACCGACAAAGGTTAACGCATTCATCGGCATGATGAAGGAATATGATCTTAGGGAAGTTGCCCGCAGTGGGCGGGTAGCGATGCGGCGCCAGCTGGCTTTTGAATACTAGAAATTTACCATCAACTCTTACGAGAGAAGAATTATGAACATGCATTACGACGCCGATTTGGGCATCATTCAGAATAAAAAAGTAGCCGTTATCGGATATGGTAGCCAAGGCCACGCTCACGCACTAAACCTTTTCGAAAGTGGCGTAGATGTGGTTGTTGGACTTCGCGATGGATCCAATACGGCCGAGGAAGTCACCGCGGCTGGTCTAAAAACAATGGTCGTATCTGAGGCTGCCGCATGGGCAGACATTGTGATGCTTCTCATTCCGGATCAGCATCAGAAAAAGGTGTATCATGCTCATGTTGCTCAGCACATGACTCCTGGAAAAGCACTCGCATTTGGTCACGGTTTCAATGTGCACTACGGACAGATTGCCCCGCCCGAAGGAGTAGATGTATTCATGGTCGCCCCTAAATCTCCCGGACATCTTGTGCGCCGAACATTTGTAGAGGGCAAAGGTGTTCCGTGTCTCGTGGCCGTAGCTCAAGACGCTACGGGAAACGCTATGGATCTGGCCTTAAGTTGGGCCAAAGGAATTGGAGGTATGCGGGCCGGAGTGATTGAAACCAACTTCAAAGATGAAACGGAAACAGATCTATTTGGGGAACAGGCCGTCCTTTGTGGGGGTAGTGAGGCGCTCATCAAGGCTGGGTTTGAGACGTTAGTAGAAGCAGGGTATGCTCCAGAATTAGCCTATTTCGAGTGCCTGCATGAGCTCAAGCTAATTGTGGACTTGTACTACGAAGGCGGTCTCGAGGCCATGAACCGATCCGTCAGTGATACGGCTGAATATGGGGGATACTCACGGGGATCTCGTGTGGTAACGGAAACGGTGAAAACAGAAATGAAAAAAATTCTGTCAGAAGTCCAAAGCGGTGCTTTTGCTCGAGAGTGGATTGCAGAATGTGATGCAGGCTGGCCAAATATGTCTACTCTGCGTAATCAGTCCGAAAATCATCCCATGGAAACGGTTGGAAAAAAGCTTCGCAAGATGATGGCTTGGCTTCGTTCTGAAACCGAAGAAAAAGAGCCGACAAGATCGGTTTAAGTCAATAAAATCGTTTATTTTAGGCCCATGAGTCATAACCATCATATCGCCTTACTTCCCGGTGATGGTATCGGAAGAGAAGTTTTAGACGCAGCTCGGTGTGTTCTGGAACGTGTGTCCGAGGTGCACGGTCTTCATTTTGAGTTTTCAGCATATGCGTTCGGTGGGGCTGGAATCGATTCGCTGGGTACCCCTTTACCTGAAGCAACGCTGACGGCTTGTCAGGAAGCGGATGCGATCTTGATGGGCGCAATTGGAGGTCCTAAATGGGATGGCCTTCGAGGAGCGGATAGACCGGAGTCTGGGTTGCTTCGATTGCGGAGTGAACTTGGAGTGTTTGCCAATCTACGACCTGTTACAGTTCCAGAGTCACTTGCTCATCTTTCTGTATTGCCCGCAGAGAAGGTTGCGGGAGTGGATATTATGGTAGTGCGGGAATTGACCGGAGGTATTTACTTCGGGACTCCACGTATTCAGGAAGCACATCGTGCACTGGATACTATGGTGTATGACGTTCAAGAAATTGAGCGAATTACACGAGTGGCAGGCGAATGGGCTACTCGACGATCTGGTCGAATTATTTCTGTTGATAAAGCCAATGTATTAGCGGTTTCGCGCCTGTGGCGTGAAACCGCTTCTCGTATTATTCGAGATGAGTTTCCGGACGTAAAATTAGATCACATGTATGTAGATAATGCTGCCATGCAATTGGTGCTAGATCCGCATCAGTTTGATGTGATACTGACCGGAAACTTGTTTGGGGATATTCTATCCGACCTTTCCTCCACCCTAGCTGGTTCATTAGGCTTACTGCCTTCGGCCAGTCTGGGCGGAACGACTCCTTTGTTTGAGCCTGTGCATGGAAGTGCTCCGGACCTTGCTGGTCTCAATAGAGCAAATCCGGTTGCGGCCATATTGAGCGCAGCCATGATGCTTGATGAATGGGATTATGCAGAGGCGGCAGCGTCCATTCGATCTGCCGTATCTGCTACACTCAAAAAAGGCTTATTTACAGCAGACCTGGTACTCGAAGGGTCTTCTTATCAATCCGCCACGGTATTTACGGATGTCGTGTTATCTAATCTGAACCTATCAGAACCCGTTTCGTGACGGACAATCACTATGGCAACTGACCGTATTATCATATTTGACACCACGCTTAGGGATGGCGAACAAGCTCCCGGCGCTGCAATGACCATTCCGGAGAAAATCCAGATAGCGCATCAATTAAGCAAGCTGGGCGTGGATGTGATTGAGGCCGGATTCCCGGTTTCGTCCCCTGCCCAATTTGAAGCCGTGAGGCGTATTGCCTCAGAGGTTAAAGGGCCTATTATTTGTGGTCTGGCAAGGGCGAAAAAGGCCGATATTGAGGCTGCCGGAGCTGCACTAGAGGGCGGTGAAAAGACCCGTATTCATACGTTTATTGCTACGAGTGATATCCACTTATCCAGCAAGTTTGCGGATGAGCGATATGGAAAAACATTGGCAGAAAAGCGGGTTCAAATCAAAGAGATGGCGGTCGAAGCCGTCACTCTGGCTCGGACATTCACGGATGACGTGGAATTTAGCGCTGAGGATGCAGGACGTACGGATACCGATTATTTGTGTGAAGTCGTACAAGCTACCATCGATGCAGGTGCAACGACCATTAACCTGCCTGATACAACCGGGTATTGTATCTCTGATGAGTATGCAGACTTGATCGGGCGCGTAATCAAGGGGTGTAAGGTTCCAAAAGGTGTGGTGTTCTCAACCCATTGTCATGATGATCTGGGACTTGCCGTTGCTAACTCGTTAAGCGGGGTGCAGGCTGGAGCAAGACAGATCGAGTGTACGATAAATGGGATCGGTGAACGGGCAGGAAACGCAGCCCTAGAGGAAGTAGCTATGGCCATCTCTGTTCGGGGGCCACACTTTGATCTCACGACTGGAATCCAATCTGAGCTGCTAACTCAAACCTCCAAAATGGTGTCCACGTTTTCTGGGTTCGTGGTGCAGCCGAATAAAGCAATTGTTGGAAAGAATGCATTCTCTCATGAAGCCGGCATTCATCAGGATGGCGTGCTCAAATCGCGTGAAACCTATGAGATTATGAGAGCCGAAGATGTGGGCCAAACAACACAGTCTATCCGATTAGGAAGGCATTCGGGTCGTCATGGTCTGTTTAATAGACTCAACAAGCTAGGTGTAGCTATCAATTCGGCCGAAAAGGATCGTATTTATGACGAGTTTACCCAATTGGCAGATCGGAAAAAGGAGATTAATGACCTGGATCTGTACAATTTGGTTCATAATTACACCAATGTGAACAACGATGCTCACTATTCGCTCGAGGATTTCGGAGTTACCGTAGGTACCAGTAAACATCCTGAAGCCTCTGTTCGCATTCGACATGTTCGCCACGATCAAGTGGTAGAGAAAGTGGCTACTGGGGACGGACCTATCGACGCCCTGTTCAGGGCAATAGACCATGCTATCAACGAAGGGCATGACCTCATCAACTACACTATTCGATCTATTTCGGAAGGGGCAGACGCTTTCGGCGAAGTTTCTGTTCTGATTAGTTTGGGTGGCCCCTGTTTCGCAGGAAAAGCCAGTAGTACAGACGTAGTTCACGCTTCAGCGGAAGCCTACATGAATGCGTTGAATTCCTTGGCAGCTCATCGCGCAGATCAGGAGTCCATTCAGTTTGTCAATACAGGAATTATGCAGGCCTTTGACGGAGGTGTTGAATAAGAATGGGACAAACGATTACGCAGAAGATTCTGGCTGGGCACGCAGGTCGAGACCGAGTCGCTCCGGGAGAGAATATTTGGGTGGATGTGGACATTCTCATGACCCATGATGTGTGTGGACCGCCTACGATTGAAATCTTCAAGCGTGAGTTTGGCGAGCAGGCTAAGGTTTGGGATAAAGACAAACTGGTCATCATGCCCGACCATTACATCTTCACGGAAGACCCTCATGCGATGCGAAATATCGAATTGCTACGGGCGTTCGCCAGTGAACACGACCTGCCTCATTACTTTGATGTAGGAACGAGTAGGTACAAAGGGGTCTGCCATGTAGCCCTTGCAGAAGAAGGTTTCAACCGTCCCGGAAATGTTCTTTTTGGAACAGATAGTCACACCTGCACCTCTGGTGCATTTGGTCTTTTTTCGACCGGAGTCGGAAATACGGACGCGGCTCTCATCATGGGAACGGGAAAGATTTGGGTGAAAGTCCCTGAAACCATGCGCTTCGTGTTCGAAGGAGCGCTTCCACCTTATCTCATGGCCAAGGATCTCATTCTTTCGGTGATCGGTGATATTGGTTTTGAGGGTGGTACGTATCGGACATTGGAGTTTGACGGACAGGCTGTGTTCGATCTTTCCATGGAAGAGCGTATGACGTTGACCAATATGGCGATTGAAGCAGGCGGAAAGAACGGCATTATTGCTCCGGACGAAAAGACGTTCGATTACGTTCGAACAAGAACGGATGCGACTTTCAATCCCATTTACCGGGATGAAAATGCCGTTTATCATACCGAGCGGGTATACGATGTATCCAAAATGGAGCCCGTAGTGGCTAAGCCACACCGACCGGACAATCGAGCCACCGTCACGGAAGTAGCGGGCACCAAGCTCGACCGTGCTTATATCGGAAGCTGTACGGGTGGTAAGTACGAGGACTTTTTGGCCGCAGCAAAAATCCTGGAAGGCAACGAGGTTCAAGTTGACACGTTTGTCGTTCCTGCGAGTACGGAAGTCTCTCGTCAGCTCCGGGAAAAAACGTTAAATGGTAAGACCATTTGGCAGGTCTTCCTTGATGCCGGTTGTAAAATGGGTCATGCATCATGCGGAGCTTGCTTAGGTGGTCCGGTAGATACATTTGGTCGTACCCACGGTACGGAAGTGGTCATCTCTACGACTAACAGGAATTTCCCGGGTCGAATGGGGTCCAAAGAGGCTGCTGTCTATCTCGCTTCACCGTTGACCGTCGCAGCATCCGCCATTCACGGTAAGATCACTGATCCCAGAGAGGTGCTTGTATGAAAGATGTGATCAAGGGGTTGGCTTACGTTGTCGGAGATTCGATCGATACCGATCAGATTATTCCAGCATCTCATCTGGTCTACAGTATGAGCATTCCGGATGAACGAAAAATGTATGGGCGTTATGCACTAAGTGGATTGCCCACTGCAGATCAGGGCTTACCGGATGGGAATATCCCATTTACGGAAGAAGACGCCTACGAGAGTTCGTTCAAGATTATTATTGCCGGCACTAATTTTGGCTGTGGCTCCTCGCGAGAACATGCTCCTTTCGCGCTAATGGTTGCTGGGGCTGAAGCGGTAATCGCTGAGTCGTATGCTCGGATTTTTTATCGCAATTCGGTCGATGGCGGATTTCTCGTTCCTTTCGAAAGCCGGGAGCGTCTTATTGACTCCATTCGGACTGGAGACTTGCTAACTATTGATAGCAAAAGTGGAATCATGACTAACGAAACGCAAGGAGTAGAGATTTTACTTAATCCTCTTGGTGATGTAGCTGATATTTTAAAAGCTGGAAATGTATTCGAATACGCTCGGCAAGCAGGGCTTATGCCCAAATAGCGTATGCCTCCTTCTACTCAGCTTTCTCGCGCAGACGAAATCTTAATGATTGTCATATTCGTTCTGGGCATTGATGCCTTTAGTACGACTATTCGGCAGGAGGTCATGCGTCGGTCCAAGAAAAAGATTTCAGTCGGTAGCTTGTGGGTGTCTCTTGATCAGCTTGCCAAACGAGACTATATCCGAAAACGAACGTCTGATGCTGAGGAAAAGTCGGGAGGACGTCCGCGGGTGTATTATTCCGTTACTCCGAAGGGAATCCAGGCCCTCAAACGCACGCGACGTTTTCAAGAACGCCTGTGGAAATCAGTGCCTGATTTGGACACGTACGAAGCTTAGATTTTTGTTTTGATGAGTTTGGACTTGATTGCGACACCCAAGTAGACGTATTTTCGCCAGCCATGACCAGAAACGCACATAGCTTCTTCCGTCTCCGACGACGAGTACGACGTTTGTCCAAGAGGACATACGGAAGCGCCGCGCGTGCTCTGGCCTGACTAGATCAGACTTGTAGCTCGATGTAAGCGTCGTTCCGTATGGAATGACGCTTTTTTTTTGCCCAATTCTCAGTTTCACTTTTTCATTTACGAATACCATGTCCATAGTAGTTGCCTTCAGTGGAGGTCTAGACACCTCGTTTTGTGTGCCCTATCTGAAGGAAGAGTATGATTGCCCCATTTATACTGTAACCGTGAACACGGGCGGTATAACAAAAGAGGAGTGTGCCCAGATAGAAGCCCGGGCCATAGAACTGGGATCCGAAGGTCACTTTCTTGTTGATGCGCGTAGCCATCTTTTCGAGCGATCTATTCAGTATTTGATTAAAGGCAACGTGCTGCGCGGAGAATTATATCCTCTTTGTGTTGGACCTGATCGGGTGGTGCAAGCCGAGGCCCTGGTAGAAAAGGCCCGAGAACTCGGTGCAGACACCGTGGCCCATGGCTCTACAGGGGCTGGTAATGATCAGATTCGTTTCGATGTAGCCCTTGGCGTACTGGGTGATGACCTGAAGATCCTAACGCCCATTCGGGATTTAGCCTTGACGCGAGAATACACTACAGAATGGTTGACCTCTAGAGGATTTGAGGTTTCAGCGTCTACGACCACCTATTCGATTAACACCGGCCTGTGGGGGGTGACCGTTGGTGGGAAAGAGACCCTGTCTACGGAAGCGCCTCTACCGCCAGAAGCATGGCCCACCTTCGGCCCAGAAAGTGCTCCAGACACGCCGGATACGATTGAAATTGGTTTCGAAAAGGGTATTCCCGTTTCTATTAATGGAGAGACTGCCTCACCTGTAGACCTTATCGAATCCCTGAATGCCTTGGGTGAAAAACATGCGGTAGGTCGTGCCATTCACGTCGGAGATACCATCCTAGGCATTAAAGGCCGGGTGGGATTTCAGGCGGGTGCCGCCGCCATCTTGATTTCAGCACATCGCGAATTGGAGAAAACAGTGTTGTCGCGCTGGCAACAGTATCACAAAACTCAGTTGGGTCAATTCTACGGAATGATGCTCCATGAAGCTCAGTATTTCGATCCTGCTCTCAGAGACATTGAAGCCTTTCTGGATTCATCTCAACATACCGTAACAGGCCGTGTTACCGTTCAGTTGTTCAAAGGTGGTGTCCACATTTTAGGGACATCAAGTCCGCATTCCCTTTTCGACACCGGCGTGGCTACGTACGGTGAGACAAATGAATTGTGGGACGGCCGGGATGCCCGTGGTTTTGCCCGTATTTTGGGTCTTCAATCGTTACTTACGCATCGGGTCCGTTCCTCTGTATCTGAAGGAGACGAATAATGAATACTATCCAAGTAGAATACGTGTGTTCGACGGCAGCTAAGACGGGATTGGTCAGAGAGGTTTCCGTGTCTGACTACGTCGTCCCACAGGAAGGCTATTGCGTTGTGGTAGAGGCTTTAGAGTCTAAAGCGATTTACAATCAAATTGAATGCTCCGATGGAGAGTTTAGGACGATCGCCAAAGGAGATGTTTTCATCGGAGTCTTGGGCGAAAGAAAGGCCCTGAAAGGGTATAGCGGACAAGTGCCCAGAGCCGCCCTTCCGGGAGATACGCTTCATGTCCTTAACTTGGGTGGAATCATCGGCACGTGTACGAGCGACCATCCTGAGCTGGGTCCAGCCTTGCAGGTTAAAGTCGTGGGTGCTGCTATGGTAGAATCCGAAGGAATGTGGGTCCATGCCAGGTTGCAGGATCATGCTATTCCACTCGTAGAAACCCTGACGTCGTCGGCTCCGCTCATATTTGTTGGCGGCACGGCGATGGATACAGGCAAAACGTGGGCGGCGTGTGAATTGGTTCAGCGACTCACGCGAGCTGGATATCGCGTGGCAGCAGCAAAGGCTACCGGTGCTTCCTTGATGAGAGATGTTCGACTCATTGAACGCCACGGCGCTGTGGCCACAGCTACTTTTACCGACACAGGAATCGTTTGCTCAGCATCCAAGACGATGGCTCAAAACGTGAAGGGCATTATCAAGCATTTATGTGATACAGCCGACCCCGACGTCATCGTCATTGAACTCGGTGATGGTATTATCGGGTATTATGGTGTTGATGAGTTGTTACAGGACAAGGAATTACAATCTTTTTGCGCGGCCCATATCGTGACCGGCGTGGATTTAGCGGGCGTCTGGGCGGCGCAAACGCTGTACAAAGACCGATTCCATGCCCAAATCGCTTTGGTCACAGGCCCTGTCACGGATAATGGAGTGGGATGTCAGTATATCCGGCAGGTGATGGGAATTCCTGCTATTAATGCGCGCAAAGACCCCGGTGAAATGGGGAAATTGATTGCTAACCTGTTACCTGAACCGAGAAATAGGGAGGTTGAAGCATGATTCAGACGGCCATTTTGCACGGCGCAGGGTACGTCGGTAGAAAGCTTATCGAACAGGTCTTAGTTCATCCTGAACTAGAGCTAGTAGCTGTTACCAGCCGTTCGCATGCGGGTGAGCCCATATGGGCTGCGCACAAGCACCTTCGCGCGCAATCGCCTGTTCACTTTACTTCTAGCTTGGACATGGAGGTCGATTTGGTTTTCGTGGCGGCAGGTCACGGACAGGGGGCTGCAGCCGTTTCTGAGCTAAGAAACTCGGGGTTCAACGGGTTGGTGATTGATATGAGTGCTGATTTCAGGCTTGCAGACCCGCAGACTTATCTGGAGCGTTATGAGGTTGAGCATCCAAGGCCAGACTTGCTTTCTGATGCTTGGTATGGCCTACCTGAAATTACCGGTCCCCCTCCTAAGGGCACCACCCTCATTGCTAATCCAGGGTGTTTCGCATCCGCAATTTCATTGGCCTTGTATCCACTTTCTCAAGCCGGACTTAGCTCGCACGTTTCAGTGATGGCCCTCACTGGGGCATCTGGCTCAGGTGCGTTGGCCAAAGCCGGAACGCATTATCCGAGTCGGGCCGGAAATGTAAAGGCCTACAAGGTGCTGGAGCATCAGCATGAAGCGGAGATAGATGAGATGGCTCCCGGTATTTCATATTCATTTGTACCCGTTTCTGGTCCTTTTACAAGTGGTATCTGGGGCACCGCGCAGTTCTCCGAGAAAAATATCGATCTCGCAGCCCAGTATCATGCGGCCTATGATGATCACCCGTTAATCCGACTGTGGCCGGGTCAAATCCCCGAGCTTCACTGGAGTGTGGGTTCTCCATTTACGGATATTGGCTGGATCCAGAAAGGAAACCAGTGGGTTGTCGGCTTCGCTATTGATAATTTGATGAAAGGGGCCGCCACACAAGCTATCCAGAACGCCAACCTGGCTCTGGGTTTTTCTGAAACAACAGGACTATTTCACGTCTGATACCGAACACAATGCACATGACATCAGCAGACTGGATGGAGCTCGAAGAAAGCACGCAGCTCAAGACATACAATAAATGGCCTGTTCCTCTCGTAAAGGCGGAAGGTGCTTGGGTCGAAGACGTAGAGGGAAATCGGTTTCTGGATCTGTACGGAGGGCATTGCGTCGCTTTCCTCGGCCATAATCATCCTAATGTGGTTGCTGCCATTAAGGATCAGGCCGATAAGATTTTGTTTTACTCCAATGCGGTGTATGCGCCCGTTCGGGCGCGCGCCTCGAAGCTGCTCTCTGATTTAGCGCCCGAGGGAATGGATCGAGTCTTTTTTGTTAACTCGGGAGCAGAGGCTAACGAAGCGGCTATGAAAATGG
>DKOG01000043.1 GCA_002469915.1 Bacteroidetes bacterium UBA7368 | reverse complement strand
GCACGAGTTGGCCCGTCTGAGAACGGCGGCTGTAGGCAGCAGCGCGTTCTGGGCTCGCCCCGGGAAGGGGCGAGCCCAGAACCCAAGCTTCATACAATGAATCAATCCAATCAGCGATTCCAGCCTCATTCGAGTAATCAAACATACGCCCTCCACCAGATTCTCTTAGGATCTGAGAGGCTTCTCCTTTTGGATCTCCAAGGCCTAAAACAGGACGACCAGCTGCTAAATACTCGTATATCTTCCCTGTCACGATGCCTGCTGAATTTGAAACCCGATTTATGGGCAAAACCAAGACAGACGCACTGCAGGTATGTGTTAAGGCTTCCTTGTGCGGGACATAAGGAATATGCTCTATCATTCCATCCACCCCATGCTTTCTAGCTGATTCCCAAACGGTACCGTCCACGTTTCCAACCAAGACAATCTTCAGTAGCTGCCATTTGCCCGCAGCACGGCCTGCAGCTAAAACGGGCCAGAGCGGAAGAGGATTTCGAGCAGGCGAAAGATTTCCGGTATGCACGAGCGTGAACGTGCCATCTTGAATGGGACGAACATCCTCAAAGTCCTCTGGATCAAATCCATTTCGGATCAAGTCGTACTTGAGCCCAGAACTGGCCTCCATAGACGTCCCAAGGTCTTCTGAAACCACAATTCGACCAGCTGCTAACTGCAGCGCTTTATCGCGAATGGCCAAATCTAATTTGCGAGCCAACCGCATGGTAGGAAGCGATTCGGCATAAGCTACATCCGGCCACGAGTCTCGAATATCTGCAACCCATGGAATACCATGTTTCTTAGAAAGAAATGAGGCGACCAGATGAGCCGAATGAGGCGGCCCGGTTGAAACGATGGCGTCAAAAGGCGCGCTGTCTTGAATCTCTTGATCGCCAGCCTGTCTCGCAAACCGAATCCAGCCCCGACGTGCATCTGGTAAGAAAGCGTTGGCGCGGACCCACCGGGCCATTTTTTCCTTAAAAGAGGTATGTTCAGCACCCAAAAAACCAACACCCACTGCATCTGATTTCTTACGGCCAGTCCACTTTGCATACGCGGCATAAGGGTCTCTCGAGCGGGTACGAATGACACGCACATTCGCGGGAATATCAGCCTCCAGAGCATGATCTAAATCAGGAAAAGACGCAAACTTAGGATCTACCGTCAAAACGGTTGGATCCCAGTTAAACTCCCGAAAATACTTAACGAACTTCAGTGGACGCTGGACGCCGGACCCACCTGATGGCGGGAAATAGTATGAGATGAAAAGAACTCTTTTCAAGAATAATCAGGGTCCTCATCCTGCTCTTTCCTACGCACGGCTTGAAGGCCAAACACCAAAAGCCAGCCGTATACAATCAGCGTCCCTGCACCAGTAATCATACGGCCATTGCGGAAGGAAGCGGGCTCAAAAACAAGCTGCACTTCGCTCACCCCAGCAGGCACTTCCACACCCCGAAGCACATAGTTCGTCTGAAAAATGGGCGTTTCCTCTCCATTTACGAACGCCTTCCAGCCCGGCTTATAATAGATCTCGCTGACAACAAGCAGGCGAGCGTGATCCGATTCTACCTGAAAGGTCATTTCCTGAGCGGTGTACGCAATACGATTAACTCGTTTAACCGTAGTAGAATCTGTAGCTGCTCGCACGCGCTCAACGAGTTCGGCATCGACTCCCACCATTAGCGCTTCTTTGGATGGATCAAAGTCTGGTTCTCGTAGACGATCCCATACCGAAGGAGCGTCCGCAAGACGAGTCACCTTGTCGACCAAAAATGCACGTTCGTTTGCCGTTTCACTAGCCAACACGATCATTCCCGTTTGTTCGTCCTGAAAAACTGGGATGTATCCAGGTACCGCTCCCCCAGCGACTACGAAACGTACGTTCAACATATCCAGGACGGGTTGATTAATACCTGTACCAGACGGAAGGAAAATCAATTGGTCTAGGAAATCCTGATACACTCGAAGCTTGGCACCGGAGTATCCACCCAACGATTCATAATGAAAAGAAGGACGGGCGTTGGTCTCAGGATTCTGGCCAAACTCTAGAGATAAAACCCGGAATTCACCCTCTCCACCTTCTTCAAATGCACGTGCTTTCAGAAACGTATCAAATTCATATTCGGGGACTTTGTCCGCCACTTCTATCTCATCAGAAAGTGCATTTTCGTTCAAATATCTACGTCCTACTCCACCCAGATCAAACGCCAGCAGTACAATGATGCCTATGGCAGTCATCCAATAGGGAATCATTTTTCTGTGGTACAACCAAAGGAGCCCCATGACAAGAAGAAGGAAAAAGATGGCCCGCCTGGTATCTGCTCGAAATCGATCTTCTCTCTCAATCATCCTCGTCGCCACTTCCTGAGAAATCGCGCCCGTAATCTGTGCATCTGTGGCCGAAGGATATTGAGCCTTAATCTGCGAATACAGACGATCTTGCTCAAACGGTTTTTCAAAACTCAGAAAGGAAGGACCTACCGTCATCATTGCCAGAATCAAGATCGATCCCAGCATAAAACCGCGAACGTGGGGGACCGAAGTGAAGCGCGTGATGCTGATCCCATTCTTCAGCTCTAAAATCCCCCGAGAGGCCAGCACCGCGACGAGAAGTGCAACGACACTCAACCATGTTTCAGGCACTCGAAAAGCATCGAACATCGGGAAATAGTCAAACATAGGCTTGTTCAGAACGGATAAGTTCTGACCTAAAGAGAACATCGTCATGACTACAATAGCAGTTACCAATGACCAAGTGACCAGGTCTCTTTTTCTCCATACCGCAAGAGCCGCGAACACAATGACGATTATGCCAAGATGATGAGGCCCTCCAGTGAATGTCTTGGCTCCCCAATAAGTCGGGCTAGCACCCCCAAAGATGTCTGACACCACGAGGGTCCACAATTCGGCTATACCTTGACTCCATGCCATAGCATATTCCCAGGCCATGCCACCCGGGGCTCCGCCGGAGTCGGAGCCCCGGGTCGTGAACGGTGCCAATTCTGCGTGTGCTAGGTAGGGTTCTGCCACCATCATTAAGCCCAAAACGGATCCCAAAGCGAGCATTCCAGTGGATTTCAAGAACTGCCCGACCTCAGCAGCTCGAATGCTTTTAACACCCTCAAACAACCACCAAATACCGGCTGCAACCGTAACGTAGTAGGTGATTTGGACGTGCCCAGCCCTAAGATTGACGGCAAGAGCAACGGCAAATAGAAGCGCAGACAATACGTTTCGTTGCTTCATGGCATACGCGAAGGCCAGAAGCATCCAAGGAGCCCAAGCCAAGGCAATAAACTTTGAATTGTGTCCTGCGACCAAAATCACAGGGATATAGGTTGTGAAGCCGTAGGCTACGGCCCCCATTATGCTTGCCAGCGTATCTCGAGTCAGAAACCAAGCCAAAAAATACATCCCCATGAACAAGAGCATCATGTGCGATGTCGGCCAAAAAAGAAGTCTCAGTTGTCTCATCACAGAATCAACCTGAGGCACCGTCAGCTCAGGTGAAATCATATACCCCGGCATTCCTGCGAATGTGCGCCCTGCCCAGAGCGCAACTTCACCGGTCTGTTCCTCATATTCGATCATGGACTGCGCCATTCCACGCCACGACACCGTATCACCCGCTATAAGCTGCTTTCCAGAAAAATGGATAGGGGCGAAAAAAGTCACACTGACGAGAAGCAATGCCAAAAAACCAAAACCATGTTGCTTGAGTGGCGTCTGCTTTTGCCACATTCCATGCCACTCGGGCACTGCCCTTCCCGTATTGGAAACTGAGCTCTTTTTAGATCTGGAGCGCGGTGTTTTTTTGCTCATGTTGCGGGATAGAAAGGTGATGTTAAGCTACGGAACGTCTCAGGACCGGTTCCGCCGATCCAATTCATCCTGCATGGTAGATCGAACCTCTTCCATGAGGCGGGGAATATCTTTTCGCGACCATCCGTCAATTTGTATGGGCTCTCCAATGACGATGTGCATTGTACCAGGTTGTGCAAGCTTTCCTTTTTCATTGAATAGATGGTAGGCATCCAAGATCGTCACGGGCACGACGGGTACACCCGCCTCAATAGCCAGCACAAAAGCGCCTTTTTTGAACGGCTGGAGTACGTCACTTCCAGAACGCGAACCTTCGGGAAATATGGCCACTGACAGGCCACTTCTAATCCGCTCTCCCGCAACACGTATGGACTCTATAGACTTCTTGGGATGAGATCGGTCAATAAACACAGAAGGCGAGTGCTTAATCGCAGCTCCAAGAAAAGGTACTTTTGCCAATTCTGCTTTAGCTACCCACCCGAACGGACGAGGAATAATGATACCAGCAGCTGGAATATCAAGAGAAACCTGATGGTTGAGCGCAAAAACATAGGCCGGAGCTGAAAGTTCTCCACGCTGCTCGATGTCCACTCTCATTCCCGCACAAAACAGAATACTGCGACCCCAAATCCGTGACCAAAGTTTAAAAACCCGAATATCACTAGAAAGCATATGATGCAGAACGGCGCCGATGCAGGAGAAAACGGTCATCCAGGCCGTCCAAAACATGGCCCATAAATAGAACAACCGTCTAAAGACGGTTGGAGCGAGCTTTTTTGATTCAGATCTTGGCATATCAGGCAATTTAATAAAGAGGAGAAATAAAACCTGACATCCACACTCGGCAATTCACCATCCAAAGTTCGGATTGTACCTTTCAGAATGGTTTGAGGTCTATTGAAAAGGCTCGGATGTACATTATTCTCAAAGACAGGTAGAGATATGATTAATGAATACTCCAAAGGCCTTTTTTGCGCGCTAACCGTACTCACCCTTGCGATGGTGGCTCCCAACTGTGCTGAAGCCCAATTTAGGGCCCTGATGCAAGCCGGCGTTTCGGGATCGTCGTTCCGAGGGGATACGGTCAAAAATGCGTCCTATATCAAACGATTGGTTGGAGGAGGCGGACTAAGGTACGAGTACCCGAGCGGTTTTGAGTTTGAGACTGGGGTCTACTACCTGGTCAAAGGAGGAGCCTTGAAATTTGACTTTGAAGACATCCCCATCGAGGGTTTATCCGAAATAACCTATATCGAGGTCCCTTTTCTACTCGGGTACCGCATAAACCCGTACAAACGGATTAGTCCGCGCCTGTTTGCGGGGCCAGCCATGGCCTTTAAGACCGAAGCACAAATAACGTATAATGCAGTGGGTAGCTCGTTTGAACAGACGGAACAGGACTTAACGGTCGAAGGACAAGATCTGGGCCTAATTGTCGGATTAGATTTCAATGCAAGAGTCGGTTCAGAAACGTTAACGTTCGGACTTCGCTCTACCTATGGTCTTTCGAACGCACGCTCAGAAAAGCCTGAGATCTACAATACGTCCTATGTCTTAATGGCTGGAATTATCTTTTAGAGCACACGGCTATTTCGCCATCAAAGAGGCCATAACAAGTTTGGCAAGACGAAGTGATTCCGCTTCTAGTTGCAGCATGTTATCATCTGAAAGCAATTCGGACCGAAGGAAATAGGGAGAAAATGGAGCAGCCTCCTCATTCGATTCAGTTGAAGTAGCGCGTACTATTTGAATCTCAGGACTAAGATCTTCCCACCGGCACGTTGGATGACTCGATTCATCGAGGACAATGACGTTCAATATGTACTCCCTCTGCCAGGGAAAATTCATCATTGCCGACTCCAGCCCCGTACAGTCTAATCTAGATCCAGAGAGAAAAGACACCATTACGGAAGGACCGAGTAAGGCCCACTGGTCCTGAATAGTCGAAAGTCGCCGACTTACTTCGAGAAGCGCTGCAGTCCCTGTTCCGGCATCTCGCCCACCTGTAAAGGACACTGCTCCTTGCGCTCCTATGCCATCAGCCTGAGCAAAGACAACAATCAGCGAATCCCTCGAACGAGGATCTCTTCCGGGGATGTACCCGACAACATGAATTGAGGACGTAGTTATGCGCTCTTCTTGTTCAACAAAACGGGACAAAGCATATTTTTCATCCTTCAAGAGTTCCTGACTAGCAGGAGACAGCTGCACATCATCGGTGCCAGGAAAGACGAAAAAATCCTCCCCCTGTACCAGGTTCAGGGTGTCAGAGCCTAGAAAAAGAACTTCAGCTCTAGCTAAATGGGTGACCGACGCTGCGTACTGTTGCTTGTATTGTCCCCGCAAAAAGGGCTGAACTTGACTAGCCTTCAACTGATCGGCGATATAATCTGCCGTTCTCAAGAACCCTCTGGTTCCTCGCGCTCTACCCTCTTGCGTTTCACTGTTCAGAAATTCCAGATGAGAACGAATCAAATCCGTATTCCACTCTGCCGAACTTGAAGGTCGCAGTTCGCCTTGATCTACGGTTGGCACAGCGCATCCGCCCACGAGAATGAGGGCCCAGATTAGAATCAAGCAGCGAAAAGTGATACGCATGACACAACCGGTTTGAGGCGGACCTCAAAATAGCACAAAAAAAGCGGGCCGGGCTAAAAGCCCGGCCCGCTTTGAAATTCTTCTCGCAGATCCTTATTTGCCAGTGCCCTTATACGTTTTGGGCTTGGCATTCTTGTTAGCAATATCCTTATTAAACGCTTCAAGCGCTCTCTGGACAGCGGCGCGCTGGCTCACCAACGACTCGTTGACCAATTGATTCCTTGCGCGACTGCGAACAGGATCTATAACAGTAGCTTGTAGCGCAATAACCAATTCTTTCTGAGTGGTCGCCGTTTGAGACCGCCCAAAGACATACCGGAGACCGAAAAACCACTTAGGTAAATCTTTTAAAAATGGAATCCCACGACGCGTGTAAGACTCCTCAGTACTATACAAGCCACCGATCACGGTTTGTTCTCCATCAAGCAAGATCAACTGAGTATTTGCATTACTTCGATCAATAATTGAAGCAAGCAACATGGCTAAAAATGCCATCAAACTCTGGGGCATGGACTCTTGTGGATGCTAAAAACATCTTTAGTTATACGATGGATACACTCTGTGTCTTTATCGGCGAACATGACCCAATAATTAAGACCGTCTACTTATCCACAGTATTTAAATCGTGGTCTTCAACGGTCGATTAACCAAGTAGCCGGCAGAGGCTGGCCAACGCCCGAAGCGAGCATCGTATGCGATGTTCAGAAAAGAGTGGGCCACATAACGACCGGGCGTAGCATTTGAGGGGGTGCTTTGCCCGGTCGTGGCTCACCCGGGTTTTAGCCGCTTGCTGTCGCATACTATCGTATTAAATTGCCACGAATGCTCCCTCCTAGCGCCGATATACTGCTTAATACAGCTACGATAGATAGACCTGAGAGTTTTCAACAGATTGTACAGGTCAATTACTTTTCGTAGGCTTCAGGTACACCAATCCTGATCAAGATGACCCGCTCTACTCTCTTCTCTATCGGTTGCCTCGTTTTCTGTTGTTCGATAGCCACAGCGCAGGCTCAGTCTTCAACGAAGGCTCCCCCTTCAACCGATTCTCGCATTTACGCAATGATTGAGGCCTCTTCTGCCGAGCGAATTGAATCTGATATTCGGACCCTGGCCGGTTTTGGCACACGCAACACCTTTTCTGATACACTTTCAACTTCCCGCGGGATAGGCGCGGCTAGACGCTGGATAAAACGCGAATTCGACGCCATTTCTGAGGCATGTAATGCCTGTCTTGAGGTCTACTTCCAGCGCTCTCTAATTCAGGAAGGATCTAGTTCAAGAGCGGTAAAAGATGTTTGGGTGGTAAACGTCATAGCCATCCAGAGAGGTACTCGCCATCCCGACAATTACGTGATCATGAGTGGTGACATCGATTCTCGAAACTCAAGTGGAACCGATGGTGAGGGCGACGCACCGGGTGCGAATGACAACGCCTCAGGAATGGCCGGGACACTAGAAGCGGCCCGACTACTTAGTCAGTATTCTTTTCCAAACTCCATCGTGTATGCAGGTCTCTCTGGAGAAGAGCAAGGCTTGTGGGGCGGCGCATACATGGCGTCAATAGCCCAGGATGAGGATTGGAATGTCGTTGGAGTCCTAAACAATGACATGATTGGCAATATCGAAGGCGTCGATGGTGTGATCGATAACAGCTCTTTTCGCGTCTTTTCAGAACCCACCCCAATCACTGAAACAGATCAGGCTCGTGGACGGCGGAGATTTGAAGGTGGCGAAGTGGATGGCGTATCTAGACAACTTGCGCGCTACGTAGACCGAATGACTGACATCTACTTCACCAATCTGGATGCCAAACTCATCTATCGCCTTGATCGATTTGGCCGAGGAGGACATCACCGTCCGTTCAATGATGCTGGTTTTCCTGGAATTCGAATCATGGAAACTCACGAAAATTATGTGCGCCAGCATCAAAATATTCGAGAGGAGAATGGTGTCAAATATGGAGATGTAATTGAAGGCGTAAACTTCGACTATGCCGCTCGGCTTACAGCTGTAAATGCCGTCGCTTTAGCTGGTCTTGCCTGGGCGCCGCCAAGTCCGGACCAGGTCCGGATCGGCGGCGCTGTGAGGCCCTCCACCACCCTTCAGTGGGATGCCGTAGAAGATCCCGAACTAGCTGGATACAAGATTCACTGGAGAGAGACAACGGCTCCGCAATGGACTCATTCCAGATTTGTAGACTCTTCAACGACGCAATTCACCCTGAAAGGAATGGTCATCGACAATTTCCTTTTTGGTGTATCTGCTATCGGACGGGATGGAAACGAAAGCGTCGTAGTCTTTCCTTCAGGACGCTTGCAACGCTAGGTGGTTTTCAACACAATCATGGTCAGATCATCTGACAAAATGGGTGCATTGTGGGTAAACTCTTTGATCGCCTCGTGTACATCATCGAGAATAGCCTCGGCCGTTTTAGTGCGTATAGACGCTAGTAAAGGCTCCAATCGTTCTTCGCCCCATTCTTCACCTTCTGGGCTCATCGCCTCGGTTACGCCATCCGTAAACATGGCCAACACATCTCCTGGATTCAACGTAACCGTTCCGCTCTCGTAGGGCATGCCTGCTAGAACGCCTAACAAGAGACCCCCTTCCTCGAGCAGTTCAATAGACCCGTCCGCACGAACCAAAGTGGGTGGGTTATGCCCCGCATTTACGTATTTGAAGGAGCTATCCTTTTTATTGAAAATCCCATGGAAGTAAGTGATGAACTTATCGTAACCCGTGTTTTCAGTAATCACTCGGTTCATATGGGCTGTACCCTCTTCCAAACTAAGATCCAATGGCACGAGAATACGAAGACATGCCTGCAGGTTGGACATCAAAAGAGAGGCAGGCACTCCTTTGCCCGTAACATCGGCAATCGCGTAAAGAATGCGATCTTTATCCAGCTCTATAGCGTCAAAATAGTCTCCCGCTACATGCCGACTAGGCAGAGCAAGACTAGCTGTTTCGATGCCATCAAACTTAGGCAGTTCAGTGGGCTGTAGCCGTTCTTGAATCTCTCTAGCCAGGCGCATTTCTTCTTCCAAACGCTCTTTTTCAAGCTGGTCATCGACGAGATAGGAATTATGCAGCGACACAAACGCCAAGTTTCCAAGGGCGTAAAGAAACTCGATTTCATCGGGCTGATAGGCCTGCCCGGTCATTTTAGCTCCAAGACAAAGTAGCGCGCCTACCTCACCCTGTTGCCGAATAGGCAAGATCAGGGAAAAGCCTTTTTCCTTTAAAATCTCGCAACCTTCCGGCGTGTTTTCCCCGTCTAACAAAACTAACTCTTCAACCTTACAAAGTGCCTCAGTAACATCTGAAGACAATTCGTCCTTTCGAATCCCTTTTGCCGTCACGATATGAACGCCACTATCTGTTCGGGTATCGTCGGACATACTTCGGATAAGGAAAATATGCTCCTTAACCAGCATCTGGCCCATCAGAGCAAAGGTCAACAACTTGACTAGCCCCGATCGATCCACTGTGGAGTTGAATTCCTGAGATAGGTCGAACAACGTATTGAGCTGCTGCACCTTCGAATCCAGATCTCTATTCGCCAATTTCAGTTCTTCAACCATCAGCGAGTTATGCACGGCAGCAGAAGACATATTCACTAGTGAAGCCATGAATTCCAGTTCCTGGTCTTCAAATGGCTGGCCCGTAAACTTTCCACCTAGTCCAATCAAACCTATTTCCCGGTGACCAAAGGCAACTGGGAAGACCAATTTGATACCCACTTCTTGCAACTGAGCAGGCACTCGATCATCCTGCATCGTGTTTTCGAGATCCACGTTTGTCAAAACAAGGCTCCCCCCTTTCTCCAATCCAGATATGCCTTTAACGGCAGGAATGGAGTACGCAGCAGCTAATGGATCGTATAAAAGGGCTGCCCCTTTTGTGACCAGCAATTTGCCCATTGCGGTGCGCAACAAATTGCTCAATACAAACTCCAAGTCCAGGGAAGAACTGAGAAGTTGGCTTGTTTCGTAAATCGCTCTTAGATCAAATCGATCTGTTCGGCGGGTATTCGGGTGCTGGTCTGACATGTAGATCGTTTAAAATGAAAGGATAAGTTAATCATCCAGATGAATCACTTCTGCCTGAATGGCCTTTCCATCCTGAATATGTAGTCGAACGAGGGATTTAACTTGCTGGAAACCTTGTCTTCCCGCAGCCCCGGGGTTAATGAAAAGCATTTTATTCAACTTCTCGACCCTTTCGATACAGAGAATATGGCTGTGGCCGCAAATAAATACGTCTGGAGGGTCTTTTTCTAATTCTTTCTCGATGCCACGTTGCCATCTTCCAGGTCGTCCAGCAATATGGGTCATCCAGAAACGGACTCCTCCAAATTCAAATTTGTTGTGTTCGGGGTGTTCCCTTCTCAGATCCCACCCGTCAATGTTACCCCAAACCGCCCGGACTTCGGTAACGGTCGAGAGTCCATCTAGAATTTCTGGTCCTCCCACATCCCCCGCATGGAGAATGAGGTCCACATCTTTCAGATAGTGCAACAGATTGGGATGAAAATAGCCATGGGTATCCGATAGGATGCCTATTACTAGAGGGGGAGAGATATGCATAGCTTATCGAAGCATCAATCGTACGCCAAGCCGAACCTTCGATCGAGGCCATTCACCGGTAGAGGGCGCCCACTGACGGAACGGTAGGTCGAGGAACGGAGCAAACCGATAGGCTGGTCTCTCAATCTCAAGACCAGAACGAGCCCACAACACTCCACCCCGATAATCGGTTTGGGTACGAGAATCTTGATCACCTTCCGGCTGAACAATCCATTCCAACATGTCATAAGACCCGGCTTCAGCCATCAATGAAACAAATAAATTGCTTCCAGCTGGATCGAACAAAATATTGTGACTCCAAGTAGCGTGAACTTCCCAACCGCGAGCCCGACCACGGAGAATATCATTTGAGGCACCAGGAGGACTAACNNCCGGTGTAGCTGGCACCAGTTCCTGAAAACCGATTTGAACTCTCCTAACTCCAAAGCCAAAATCTGCGGTTACTCGATCTGACATGGGAGACGAATACAAGAAAGCAAGATCAGCCTGCGGAAAGCCACTTCGCCCATCCGAAGACGGATCAATAGCCAGCCTGATGGCATAATCCGTGCCCTCCTGATAGGACATATACTTGAGCACTATCCAACTGAAACCCAATCCTTGTCCAGCGGCATTTCCGCGTGCATCCACATACATCCCAAGGTCTAGATTCGCGTTGAGCTGGTACTCCAGATGTAAATTCAATCCTATAGCATCAGTACCTACAGCCGGAGTTGAAAGAGAGGCATCGCCCTGCAACAAGGCATTTGGACGGTAGCTCAATTCTGCAGTGACCGCATATCGATCATAGAAACTACGAACAGCTGATTCTCCCCTGTAAAACGGATCGAACATCTGAACTGGACGCTGAGCCAGAAGATCAGATGCAGAAAGCATACTGATAACAGCTAAAACAGCGATATGGATTCCTTTTCCTCTCACAATTACACAGTTAGTGTGACTCATGGATTAAGAACCACGGTATCTTGACCCTGGTTCGCCATGGAAGCCTTCCATTCTTCCATATCAACTGAAAATACTACTTGGTCAGAACCATTTGGTGGGTCTGGATTCCTGCTGCGGATTCCATGCGGACAAAATACGTTCCGCTCGGTAGATCTTCTGCAGAAAATGGGACTTGAAAAAAACCTGGGCTCTGTGTTCCGTCTACCAATATGGATATCATCTGTCCAGATAGATCCCAAACAGAAATACGGACATATTGTGCATCTTCAACCGTGTACGAAACGGTGGTTGTTGGATTAAACGGATTCGGGTGATTCCCTTCTAGCCTGACCGTAAAAATCTCTTCAAGATCTCCAACACCTACTTTCATAGGCCTAGATGGCGCAGATGCTCCGGAAAGACGATATGGAATTACTCTGTAGAAAATGACCCCATCGGCAAACGCAATATCGCGGTAGGAATGCAAACCTTGCATGGCTAATAGGGTCGCAATGGACTCAAACTGAACTCCGTCTCTGGAACGCTCTAACTCAAATCGAACGATGTCTGAATCATGGCTTTCCCACTCAACATTAATACCGAGGTCATCCAGTTTCGCAACCAAGTGAATGGACTCTGATTGAAATCTTAGATCTGAAAAGCTCGTGGGAATGTCATTATTGGATCGCGACTCAAACGTCCTAAGAAAATCTCCTCGGCTAGCCGGATTATTCATTTCCGTCTGCACATCACTTCTGTTCCAAGAGGAAGCCGATACTTGCAGTTGATCTATCTCACCCGAATAAGAACGAGACGCAGGTCCATCATCATCAGACAATCTGCGACCAATGCCCAATCGGGTGGCTGGATCAGTTGGGAAGAAAGTGGAGTGGTAGAGTGAATCTTCTACTTCTCCGTCAACAAACAAATGCGTCCACTCACTTACCGGATTGTAATTAAGAGTGAGAAAATGCCAATTCCCATCAGCAATGGGACGTTGACTTCTCATGGACACATGCTTGGAATTGAATCCACGAAAAAACTCTAAATAGCCCGATTCATCCAATAACAGTTCTACTGGGTAGTTATCCTGTTGTCCTCCGGACCAGGTACTAAGAAGCAATTCCCCCATCCCAGTCGTCTTGACCCACAGGGACAAGGCAAATGATTTCGAATTTTCAAGAGCACTATTCGGTGGAAGGTCGAGCAAAACTCCATCCGTAAGATCCTTGAACTGACCTACCTGGTTCGTGGCGGAAACAGTCATTGATCGATTGCCAACCTGAACGATGGCGGCCAGATCTAATCGTTCGATTAGCCGGCGATCCTCGATGACAACGGGAATAAAACGCAGACGAGATGGAACAGAATCCAAGCCGGAAATCATCCCAAGAATAAGTTGGTCTTCACTCTTAATGGACTGTCCTACCGGCACAAATAGCCGTCCGTCCTCCTGCAACTGTGTTTGAAGTCGTTGGATCGTACCGCGTTCAGACCGAAGCTGGACGTGCCGGACCTGCCAGCCCTGAGGAGCATCAATGTAAAAACCTGCCATCCCGGATTCGTATTCCACTTCCAGAAAGACGTTGACGCCTTCTAGAATAGCGGCTGAATCGGTCTGACCGATCACCTTAAATTGTGCGTTCACTGGAATAGTAAGCGTGATACTAAGTAGCAGCACACTCACGATACGCCAGATCCACTTTGTGCGGAATCCAATCATAACGGGTTGTATAACACAAAGAGACACACGGGTGGGGGGGAGAAGTCTCTCTGTATAGCCAAAAAGTATTTGGTGAGCGCCGTCGAGTCAAGAGAATTCGGACGAATCGACCTTAGACTGGGACTTTCAGTTTAATAAAGTGGCTGGAATGCGCACCACACGCTGGAGAACGGATGTGACCACGCGATTTCCAAACTCTACTCGCATGCCTGGACTCGCCACCAACTCGCGATGAATACAATTGCCGCCCCAGGTACTGCCCGTAATCGCAATTTCGTCGGGAGAACCGGTGTTCAGACCGACCCCCCCCTGTAACAGCAAATCGGCCTTTGCCTAAGAATCGAGCGGTATAGACTGAGTTACGTGTGTATAACATGAGTACATCACCCTCACGAAGTTCACTACGGCGCACGCCGACCGCAAGGGAGGCGTGCTTAGTGAGGTGCTCGAGGTTATGTGCTCCAGAATGCATACTGCACATTAAGGGTCTAGTATCTGATAATAAAGGCAGAAAAAAGTCAGGGCGGGATCACTGAAGTGACCCCGCCCTGATAAGACGTAATTCATGTGCCGAACGTTACGGCTTGAATTTAACCCTCTTTGACGATCAACTGAACGACTTTCCATCCAACATGCTGATCGACATGTTTAGACTAGAGGTCAATCTGACGCTTTTTCAGCATGAACAACCCTGACTCGATACCGGTAACGATGATCGTTCCGCTTTCGAAGTATGGATAGTTACTCCAAGTACCGTTAAATCCGGCTTCGTTGTCTCCACTTGGATTGACATCGAAATAACCGACTTCAACCGGATTACCCGGATCTGAGATATCTAGGATGCGAAGACCAGCACTATAATTCGACTGGTACATGTAATTACCCTGAATGTATAGATTATGATCAGAGGCAGCTGTTTCGCCTAGGAATTCGCGAACCAAAACTGGATCGTCTAAGTCACGCACGTCAAAAATCATCGTTCGTGTAAGACTCTGACCACCACTCACTTCATCCAACTCATCGTTGACATAAAAGTACTCATGGTCATCCGTGATCCAACCCTGATGCGTGTAACCTGCATTAGGATACTCTGCTGATGACAGGGCAATAGGGTTTTCTTTGTCGGTAACATCAGAGATGGATACTGCTGTCTCGTTTCCACCGAAGCAAATTTCTTGGCCACCATGCTCTGTGTCAGGACCGGCATAGATGATGCACTGAGCATCATGAGAATAGCCAGTGCCACTGCGCCCCGTTCCTTCATGTCCGAAGCAACCGACAAAAGTAGGCTCTTTCGGGCTGTTGATATCGATCATATGAAGACCGCCACCACACGTTTCGCCACCGCTATTAACACCAACAGCGTAGGCAAAACCAGTGCTTTCGTTGATAACGATATTGTGGGCAGAACCGATTTCTCCGTAGAACGCATCAGTATCGAACTCCTGTGGCTCTGTCACATCACGAAGACGTGTTAGATCAAAGACCTGCATTCCGTGCTGTCCGGAACCATCAGCTACGATATACGCGTGGTTGTCAAATACTTTGACATCACGCCATGATGCTGCGTTGGCGCCTTCCGTCATCTGCAGGTTACCCAAGTACATTGGGTTTTCAGCATCCGTCACGTCAACAAAAGAAGTACCGTCTGTACGGCCGGCAAGTGCGTACTCGCGACCAGTCTCAGGATCGGTCCATCCCCAAACATCGTTCATGCGAATTCCTTTTCCACCACCCAGATCTCCAAGTGATACAAAGGACAACATGTCAATTTCAGAGCAATCAAATCCTTCTGCAACGCCCTCAGCACACTCAACCTGACCGCCAGTGACGGATGGATAGAGGTCTACAAAAGCGGTTTCAAATTCAGCAGCAACGTCCCAGCCTTCATCACCCATTTCAAGAACGAATACTCTACCGGCGCCGCTATCTGCGTTTCCTGAGCCTACAACGGCCAAATTACCATCGACAGCAGCGGAGGTCGCGCCTCCCGTCTGCCCACCTAAAAGAACGCTCGCGCTGGTAAATCCAGTAGCACCGCCCTCGTAGGAGAATAACGTACCTGCTCCAGCCAGCCAGACATCATCCCCGGCAATCGCCGTGAAAGATCCTGATCCGCCATTGGAGACAACAAATGGCAGGAGCACGCCGGAGAAGCCCCAACCGCCCCCATTATTTGAGTACACAACGGCACCACCAATTCCACCACCCAACTGTGGCATACCTACTACGGCACGTGAGCCTTCCATTGCGAGGCCCATTCCAAACTGGGAGTTATCAAAAACGCCTGGGAATTTCTGCAGGGCTCCTGCGTCCATCCAAGCATCCGATGCTGAGTCGTAGGTGTATGAGAACACATCACCATTCGGTGCGCCGTCTTCAGACTGCCCGTTCATAGGGGCTGCGACTAGAAGCGTAGATCCTTCTGCTGCGATATTGAGTCCGAAGAAACCACCTTCTTCAACAGTGTCGTTGCTCAGTTTGCTATGAAAAGCATAACCGTCGGCTCCTTTCATGAACGCAAACACGGCTCCTTGACCATTGTTGTGCCCTGCAGACCCAACAAATGCAAAATCGCCAGCTAAAGCTAGTGAGCGACCGAAGGAGTCCCCTTCTGCAAGCATTCCCGGATCTAATTTACCCGTTTCCTGCCAGTTTCCGTCAGCATCTTTTTCAAATACATAAACGGCTCCAGTTGAATTGTCGACAAGGGTTGCACCAATCAAGAGTACATTGCCGTCTGAGGAAATGGAACGACCAAAACGATCATCCTGACCGTCATTGTCAGAGCGTACAAGCTGACCGGCTTCGGCCCATTCGCCATCCATATTACGATAAACGTAAACAGATGAATTTGTTGAATTAGCCCCTGACTGCCCGACAATAACGTCGGATCCGGCCAGTGCTACAGCGCCGCCAAAGTTCTGCGCTGCAACGGGTGTCCCGATCGCAAAAAACAGAATGGCAGCAAATAAAGTCCAGAAATAGTTCTTCATAGCTTGAGTTGAGGTGAAGCAAACAAACATCTTCCGACCAATTAACGATCGAATCTTTCAAAAGTCGGCAAATCCCGGACCGAGGCGGAAACTCAGGATTTGACTCGATGAGTCACACGGATAGGCATACAAAAGGTTACACTCCCTTAACTTAATCCGCAGCATTCGCCTATGGAAAACGGGGTAGCATGTTCCCTATCGAAGTACAAAACGAATTATTGCTCTGAACGTGCTCTATCTAAAAAGTACAGGCCGAGTCATCTGAACTAACGAAATAGGATTTATAATTCAGGGCGCCTGAATTAGTACAGCCTCTGAGATTGAGTAATTCGACCGTTCGAAACTCAACGGGATGACTTTCACTTTGTAAGGAAATATAGCCGCTGGATAATAGCTGTCCGTCCATCTTGAAGGCTGCATCGAAGGAATCCACACTCCCACCGCCAATCTGCGGATGCTGGTATTCTAGCACCACATCGCCCTCAAGCCGATGAGAAATGAGAGAGTCACCCAATACGAGCACTTCTGCCGTTACCCAGTCATCTCCATGATAGGTCTTGGATGTTGAGTTTACGCAGTGCCTCGTAACCAGATTACCCTCTATTTCAACGTGCGTACCTGGAGTACACAAATTGGAAGTTGTTCGATCATCTGTCCCGTTTCCTCCCAGCAACTGGACTTCAATGGAGATCGGAAAATCCTGCCCATCCAACATGGACGCCCCTGGAGGAGAATGAACCATAATTCCGGAATTTCGGAACGCCCAGCCTGGGCCTCCGGGTGCTTGTTCTCCCGTAAAACGATACTCAACCGAAATTAGATAATGCGAGAAGGGGGTCTCATAAAACAGATGACCAAATCGACCGTCAAATTCTTCATAGCCGTCGTATGCTACGGTTATTGCGCCATCAACCACCTTAAATGTCTCCGCATAATTCTCACCATATGGATAGCCTGTAATTTTGGGGGTCCATCCGTTCAGGCTTTCGCCATCAAAGAGCTGAATCCATTCTTCGGCAGCCGGATCGATACTCGTATCAGCCTCCGAACCACAACCGACCATGAAAAACACGAACAGAAGGACAAATGGGCGATACATAATCAGAGATATCTTTCGTTGATGACATTCATGTGGTGCTCGCAGTGACCCGCGATAATCCAGACAAGCGAGCGGACCGAGAATCGCACGTCAGAGGCTATGCCGGCCTTCCCAAAACCAGCTTGGTCTAAGCTCCCAATCAAGCGCAAAGAAGCTGATCGAACGGTCTCAAAGTCTAGGGAAAGATCCGAAAGAGACCGGTTTACAAACGGCTTCTCGTCCATGAACACATCTTGGTCCATGCCGGGTAGAGCCGTTTCGTCTCCTCTTACAAATCGAAGCAGTCGATATGAAAACACCCATTCGGTGTCCATCATATGCCCCACTACTTCCTTCAAGCTCCACTTCCCTTCTGCATATCTGAAATCGGCCCGCTCATCTGAGTGGCCTTTCAGCAATTGAGTCATTCGAGATTGCTGATCTGACAAGAAGTCGACAATGTCTCCGTCTGGGACTGAACTCACGTAGCCAGAATAAAAGGGATTAAACTCTTCAGGTTCTGGGCGAACGGAACGAAATGTCGTCATCACTTATCTAGTCCACGGCCTCAAAGACCACATTTTGCAATAGAATATCAGATTCAAACTCAACGCCAGAATCGAGTCCGTTGCACGTGTTGGGGACCTGCATACTTCTAAGACCACCCAAGGCATCCATCTGTAAAATGACGTGATCTTGAGGAAGACGATCGGGATAGAGAATGAGCGTTCCATCACGAACACCGTAAAGTCCCCTAATATCCGATCTGCAAGGAGCTGTAGGACCAATATCTTGCCCCGATTTTACCGCATACCGGTTGTATTGAAGAATCATCCGGTAATACCCGTTATCCCTCAATTGTAATTGACCCCACTCGAGAACGCGATGCCGGGTAACGACGTCTCCTTCTTTTTCAAAATTGACGCTTTCCGGCAGTCGTCCGTCCAAAAACTTGGTATCAATATCAGCGTAGGCAATCTGCTGCCTAGATACATATTTCAAATGCCACGTATCCTTCAAAATGCGCGAAGGTGGAGTGCCAAATGTGTCATCTTGGAGTCTTGATTCCTCTCCAAGCGGTTCGAGCGGATCGCATCCTACAAAAAGGATGCAAACCAAAATGGTAAGTCTGGCAAACATAGTAATATCCATGTACGGCGGGACCGAACAGACTACTGCTCAAACCGGTTTAGTGCAAGCCTATTCATTTACACAGAAAGCAACGAGTGACAACCGAACTATACCCGGTCCTCATCTGCTTTCCAATTGGCAATAGACTGCTTAATCTCTTTCTCACTGGTACCATTCGAGGCTGCGTTTGAAGCGAGAGCATCCCATTCCTCATCCGGAGCAAATCTCAAACCGATAATCTGACGCATGGTCAATGCTGGATCTATAAGTGATCCATGACGAACGAAATGGCGTAAGTTTTCTTCGGCGCGAATAGCACGATCCTGAGCTCGCAGGGCAAATATCCTTGCCCAGAACATGACAAAAAATAAGCCAAGGAGCGTTGCTGACTGAAGCGATGCTCCGTGCTGATGATCGGTACCCCAAGAAACCCATAGATATACCAAAGAACCGATAAACGTCAGCACGACAATTCCAAAGGTTACGTAGTGGTACATGGGTACCATTTTCGCGTGATTATCGTAATTCTGGGTAGACATAGGTAATTCCGTTGTGATTTGGGTGAGCATCCGTCACAGAATAGCACTATTGCAAGTCGAATATCCGGCTTTCGCCCTAAGAATTGGTATCATCAAATCAGTGGACGGAGGCGCGACCTAAAGCTACGTCGGCCGAGTAGATGTGGAGTTATCGAACTCCTTACTTGAATACGTCGAATAGATAAGCATATTTGACAATCAGTCCTTTGTGAAGGGCTTCTCCCGGGAAGTCCTGACCGTTCGGGTCCATACTCTCAAGACGGTTAATAGAATTGTACACGATGAATAATCCTGTATTGGCCTCCTGAAGCCAACCAAAACGAACGTTCATAGACCATTCCTCGGTCTGATCATTGTACTGTCCAAGAGCCTGCAAATAGATGCGTGGCGTAAAGGAATAGGAAGCGCGAGCCCTAAATAAGTTGGTCCTGAACTCACCCCCAGGTAATTCCACTCGATTATGGCCGAGGGCGATCTCGGTCGTCAACTTGTCGCCCTTTCGAGCAGACAACGTCGGAACGATAGCCGTTCGGTCTCCTCCGAAAAAACCACCTCGGTTAATGGCCAACTCAAAGCGCACGGCATCCTTCTCGGGTGTCATGAAGCGGAAAGCCCATTCCGCATGGGAGTAATCACCAACTGGAACCCTCACGCCTTCTGAGATATCAAAAGCCTCATCCACGCCTTCGTATGTCCAGTTCCGCCCCGTGTGGATCTCATAACCCGATCTGAATTCCCAGTGATTGTCTACGTGCAGGTAGCCGGTCTGCTGAAAACCATCTCGTTGCCAGTATCCACGGTAGTTAACGTGCGGGCGTAATTCTTGAATACCAATAAAGTCCTCAGGACGGAATCGAGTAAATACAGATCCCGACAGCTTGCGATAATCTGATCGCCGAAGGAATCCGACTTCAGGATTAAATGCTTCCGCCACTTCCGTGTACCCCGCCGAAAGTGTAACCCGCTCATTAGAATAGGTACCACTTAGCTGGCCAGCCGTGGCATTCCCCTCACGTCCCGGTGTGTCAGAAGCCGCAATAAATCCAGAAACGGATCCATAGTCGCCGATGCCTACTTTCGCATCGAACGCTCCAACCCGGTTGTAATCATCTTCTGGCGCCAAATCGCCGGTGCCAAGTCGGTTGGTAAATAGAACCCCGACGGACGTTCTGTTTGGAAATTCCCGCATTACGCGTGCCACGCCAAAGTTGTTGGCTTGGATGACGCCCCCTACTTCCTCGGTCTGCATTTCTAGAAGACCCACTTTATAAGCTCCCACACTTCCGGTTATGCGAGCTCCGCCCAAAATAGGTACCGTGCCTCCTCCCTCGTCAATTCCGATTCTGCGACTAAAGAACACCTCTGCCTCTCCGGTTTCACCGACAGAGAACAAGCCCGCATTTTCAAGGAAAAAAGGTCTTTTTTCGGGGAAAAAGAGGGAGAAACGATCCAAATTGATCTGCTGCTCGTCCACTTCGACCTGCGCAAAATCCGTGTTGTAGGTGGCGTCCAATGTCAAACTTGGGGTGATGCTGTATTTAACGTCTACCCCGAGGTCTCCGTCATACTCAGTCTCCGCTTGGGCCGCCGTGTAATCATGATTTGCGCTTGCCAACGCATATGGAAGAATCTTCAGATTTCGAGAGTCAGGCACGTTCATTCCCTGAAGCTGGCCGGCATGAGTGAGCCGGGTCAGGTTGAACTGGCGTTCAAGAGGTGCCCAAAATGCCGTCTCATTATTCCGGCGGATAGTCCTTTCGAAATTTACGCCCCATGTCTGGTTCTCGCCCTTTGGATACCGAATGGTCGTAAAGGGAATGGCAAACTCAGCACTCCACCCGTAGTCCGAGACCGATGCGACGACTTCCCAAGAAGAGTCCCAGTTCACGTTCAATCCTCCACCTGACCCACCTCGCATACGACCGCCGAATCCGCCGCCTCCCGATGAACCAGCTAATTGGGCATCATACTCAGCACCGGCTGCGTTCGTACCAAATACAAATCCATTCTGTCCGTCCGAAAAGGTATCCAGAATGAACCGGAAACTATCGGAATTCCCCATATCAGCATCCCTTCGGGTATCTGCCGTGATCAGACCTGAAGGATCTGAGTCAAAAAGAACAACGCCCACGTAAAGCATCTCGTTCGTAAACCCGATCCGAACTTCCGTTCGTTCTGTTGCGGGTTCTCCATCTTCTGGTGCCGTTTGCGTAAAACCGGTTGCTACAGGGACAAAATCCCAAGCTGGATCTGACGTAACTCGACCGTCCAAAGTAGGAGCTGACTCCATAGGCAACGCCATCATGATCGGAGCCTCACCGGGTCCACCACGAAACCTGCGCTGTTGCCCCTGAGCCTGGGCATCGATGGTAAAAATAAAGAGGAACAGACAGAGGGCCAGAAAGAAATGCCGCATCGTTATTTATGAAGTGATTAAGCGAGAAAATGGCTGACTAATCAAAGGAATAATGTTGAAGACGTCTAGGTGTGCTGCCAGTTTTCCGGATCGTCTGAATCACCGGGAGAAAGTCCAAGCAGGTCTCCAGATGTCTCCACCCCAAGACCCAGCACGGTTCGATTGGCGTAGTTGAAGTAGGCAACGACCTGGTTAATCTCCAAAATCTCTGCGTCCTTCCACCCCCATCTCCACATCTCTTCAATCTCATTCATACGCAGAGAAAATGGAGCCAACGTGAGCGTACGAGCATAATGAAAGACCTCCTCTTCTTTTTCTGAAAAGGCGCCTTCAAATCGTTCAGAATCAAGGGCTTCACGAATCGCTGCCGCGCGGATCGGATCATCTATCAACCGCTTCAATCCCTCAAAGTGATGATCTACACAATACCAGCACCGATTCAATAGACTGACATAGACGCCAATGGCTTCGAGCAGCCATTTATCTACTTCGTTGTCCGCATGGTGCAACACATTCTTGTAGAGCATCATGTGGCCTTCCATGGTGTGGGGGCGCAGGCTGTGCGCCATCATGATATTGTCTACGTTATTCTGCGGCCCAGCCACGCGTTTGTACAGCTTCTTTAGCTTCCCTTGTGCTTCTCCAAAGGGAATAGTGCGAATCCAACTCATGGGTTACTCCTTGTTTTGGGCTTCGTGTATGGCTTGTTCGGCAATCTGCGCTCGGTCGCTTAGCATGGTCAATTCCCTGCGAAGCTCATCAAAGCGTACGTAGGCCTCATTGCCAGGACGCTGATCCGCCGAGGAGGTCATACTACCCAAATAGCCAATCTGGCTGAGTAACATCGGTGGGGGGTAACTATCTGAATTGTCGGTTTCAAGCTGCGAAAGCACATAGTTGAGCTCATCTGTGGGTGAGTTCGATACATCCGGCAATCGACGTCTTCTGTCTCTATTCCCTTTTTCCTTGATTTCAGCCTCGGATGGGACGTTTTCTAACAACGCCTTTACTTTACTGGTAAGCGCTCTGGCTTCAGCCGATAGCTCGGCCATTTTCCAATTGAATTCGTGCTGCGCAATCAGATCATCAATACCAATACCTTCGGCTTCGACCAAGGGATCGATTAGCAAATCGATGGGTTGGTCGGCCGTCCAATCCCCAACTTGAAGGGAAGCCGAATACGATCCAGGTACGGCCAAAGGCCCGCGAGTTTTCTTACCATTCTCATCCTCAGGCCCATCTACGCGCATATCCCATACAAAGCGATGCATGCCTTTCGTGCTTTCCAGCGCCTTGTTTCCAGCACTTCTACCTCGAGGCGCCCTCATACCTTGGTCTGGCGTACGGCCTTCTGAGGCAGGTGTGTTTTTGTATTCGCGAATAGGCTTACCGTTCTGACTAATAACAAGAGAGACATCTCCCTCCATGTCAGCCGGAATGAAATAGTCCAGCTTCACTCCTGCAGAAGCATACTGGGGCGCAGCTGGACCACCACCCCGAGCAAATCGACGAGACCGAAAGGTGGCCCTTGGTTTCACAAGTTGGGCTTCGTCCGAACTCGTAAATGAGCGCAATGAAGAGATATCATCTAAAATCCAGAATCCACGTCCCATAGTCGATAACACGATGTCGCCCTTATTGATACGAATATCAGTAATGGGACTTGCCGGCAAGCCTGAATCGAATCGATGCCATTCTCCCCCGTCGTTCATGGAGACGTAAAAACCATATTCCGTTCCTGCAAACAACATGCCCTGGCGGTGTGGATCTTCCCGTACAACCCGAACCGGGGTATCGATTGCGATACCGTTGGCTCCATCAGTCAGTCGAATCCATGTCGCTCCAAAATCATCTGTTTTGTAGATGTAGGGTTCGAAGTCGTTCAAGAGATAGCGATATCCTGCCACGTATGCTGTACCTGCAGCATGCGGAGAGGCATCAATACTCTGGATGCGCCCTTCTGGCGGCATATTCGTTGGCGTTACATTCGTCCACGTCGTCCCGCCATCCTTTGTCAAGAAAACCGGACCATCATTGGCACCCGTCCATATCACCCCTTCCTGAACCGGAGACTCTTCAATCGCATAAAGCACAGAGTAGTGTTCTTCCCCCGTCACATCTCGCGTGATAGGACTTCCAGAAACCATCTGACGCTCAGGACGAAAGGCTGTGAGATCAGGGCTGATGGTCAACCAAGTTCCCCCGCCGTCCACCGTCTTATGAACGTACTGGGAGCCATGATAGACCACATTGGGATCATGTGGAGATACTTCGATCGGCACCGTGCGCTGGAATCGTATCTTTAACTCAGCAGGATTGCGACCATACATATTGGCCGCGCCCACATAGTAATTTCGAGATTGTCCAGTCCTTCGGGAATACTGGTAAAACCGCCCTTTACAATTGGAAAACACGATATCCGCGTCTCCGGGCTTGGGCACTGCAGGTCCGGTTTCACACCCACCTACGGCTTCCCAATACGACTCAGGACCACCTTGCCTGTTACCCGTTGAGTTACTGGGAACTGCAATCGTTGAGTTGTCCTGCTGCCCCGCATATAACCAGTACGGATTTCTGTCATCCACATCCACTTGATACAATTCAGCGGTCGGTTGATTCTTCTGAGTGGACCATGTTGCGCCGCCATCCAGCGTCACATTGGCTCCACCATCGTTCGACTGAATGAAAATGTTGCTGTCATCCGGATTGATCCACATGTCGTGGTTATCCCCATGAGGCGTGGAGCGACGAGACCAGTTTAGACCCGCATCTTCTGATTCGAAGTAGCCCGTGCTGTTCACATATAGATGATCAGCATTAGAGGGGTTTGCATCAATATTCGTGTAGTAAAACGGCCTATCCATGAGAGATCGGTAGGTGTTAACCAGGTGCCAGGTCTCTCCGCGATCATTCGAGCGATACAATCCTTCGCGCTCAGGATCCGTTTCAACGAGGGCATACACTCGGCTCGGATCATCTGCCGAGACTGCAAAATCGATCTTGCCAATTAGGTCGGTAGGTAGTCCGACCGTTTTGCGCTGCCAGGTTACGCCAGCGTCGCGCGATACATACACGCCATCTTCTTCACCGTGGTCTCCACTAATAATGGTCCAAGGTTTGCGCTCTGCCCTCCACATGGCCGCATAGATTACATCCGGATTTGAGGGATCCAATTCGATATCCACACCGCCCGTCTTGTCAGACACAAACAAAACGTGATTCCAGGTATCTCCTCCGTCCTGTGTCTTGTAAATCCCTCTCTCGGGATTTGAACCAAATGGGCTTCCTAGCGCCGCCACATAAACAACCTCCGGGTTCGTTGGGTGAATAACCACGGATCCGAGCTGACCTCCATCTCTGAGCCCCTTGTATTCCCAGGTCTCTCCGCCGTCGACTGACTTGTAGATCCCTCTGCCAATTATCACATTGCTCCGGATACCATCAGACCCCGTTCCAACCCACACTAGGTCAGGATTCGTATCCGCTACATCAATAGATCCAATGGAGCCCGTTTCGAAAAAACCGTCAGAAACATTGTTCCAATTCGCTCCGGCATCGGTGGTTTTCCACACTCCACCTCCCGTTGCTCCCATAAAAAAGGTTCGAGGAGTGGCTCGATGGCCGGCAACTGCTGTTACCCGACCTCCACGAGAGGGGCCTACGTATCGGAACGAAAGGTCTTCAAAATCTTCGGAAAAGTCCTGTGCGGATATATCAAAAGCAAAAAATACGAGCACGAGAAGTGCCGTGAAAAAGCGGGACATAGCGGCTTGAATCAAGATGAATGATTGATCTCCGCATAGTACCACCGACTGATTATCCGATCAACCTCTTCTTGAAGATCAACTTGCTTCAAATTGTAACTAGTCAAAAAATGCCTTGAACCGTTTGTCGTTTCTCATAGCTTCTGGAAGGGAATCATACGATTATTATCGAGCGGGACCTCCGACTGGAGAGACGTAAATATGCGCGGAATTAACCGTGATTGAACGATCAATCCACATAAGACGATGTATAATTGTCGATTGCCCAAAAAACCCGAAGCTTCGGTTCGATTATGTTGATTCTCATTTCAAATGCGGATGTATATGCACCTCATCATCTGGGGATGATGCACGTGCTCGTGGCCGGAGGCCACATCGCATACATCGGCCAGGAGAAGCCTCAATTGGATCCCCTTTTGAACGTGGATCATGTGGATGCTGCAGGGGCCCGGCTCATTCCTGGATTTATTGATGCCCATGCTCATGTTACAGGCGGTGGAGGCGTCCAAAACATTTCCAGATCAACGTATCTGCTGGTTTTCACTGCTTTCTGAAACACCCAACGACTCGGTTGCCATTCGAAATGGCATGATTACCGCCGTTTTCGATGGTCAGACCACAGCTATCGCGCGGGTTGCAGATATCCCTATCACGCTAGGTGGCAAAGCAACCTATAATGTGTCTAACGCTTTGGCCGCTACAGCCCTGGCCATAGGACTTGGCATGCCAGAAGAAGCTATTCGAACCGGACTCACATCATTTGAGAGCTCATTCGAAAACAACCCAGGTCGTAGCAATTATTTCGACGTGAGAAATATTAGGGTTTTACTTGATTACGCCCATAACCCCCATGGCCTAAAGGCCATTCTAGATACCACCGCTCGGCTAGGCGCCAAGAAGCGAATAATGGTATTGAGTACGGCTGGAGATCGCACGGAAACGGAAATAAGAGACTTAGCGCGTGTGGCCGCAGCTTCTGGAGTAGATGAAGTACTTGTTTCCGACTGTGTAGGCTATGAACGCGAGATGGGAAAGGGAGGTGTTCCACAGCTGCTAGCTGATGAGTTTGCCCAACACGGAATGACGACGGATCAGTTCTCCAGTGAACTCATTGCGGTTCGGGAGGCGTTCAACCGTGCGCAGGCGTGCGATTTACTCATGCTTCTGGTCAAAGGAGAACGAATGGAATGCCTTGCTGAAATCCAGCATCAACAGACCCTCGACTAGGTCTAGGTTCTTCAAGGACTTTCAGACTATTTTCTGTTTTCGTTTTCCAGCCACCGGCCTGAATCGATGACTAATCACTCCTTCTCCCTCCTTCTTCTAGTTGCTGCCTCCCTTCTTACGTCCGATTGCACACCGAGCGACACATCGTTTTCCCATCTGAATGATTTCAAAGGGACCACTACATCCTTACGGCATTCCATCACGGACCGTACCTCCTCCAGCACCCCCCATCTTATGCCTTCATCCCTCGTCCGACTCTCCGAAATCGATTCTTCCATTGCGCAGGATCCAAAATATTTTGGCAGTGACAACTTCATGGGAAGACCAATCCGCGGATATCTTGCACCAGAGGTCATGTTAACACGAGAAGCGGCAGAGGCTCTTTCGCGCGCTCAGATCCAAGCCCATGATCGTGGCTATTCTTTTCTGGTATATGACGGCTATCGACCTCAACAAGCGGTGGACCATTTCGTAGAATGGGGAGCCGACTTGACTGACACGATAAACAAAAAGACCTACTACCCAGAAGTACCCAAATCAGAGCTGTTTGATAGAGGGTACATTGCTGCAAGATCTGGACACAGTCGGGGAAGCACAGTTGACCTGACACTAACCCAAGAGGGTACTCCGCTCGACATGGGTACTCCTTTTGACTATTTCGACGAGCTATCTCATACGGAAAACCCAGCCATCGTGGGCATTCAGATGGAAAACCGAATGATCCTTAAGGACCTTTTGGAGGAAGCCGGATTCAAAAACTACGTGAATGAATGGTGGCACTACACGCTCGAAGACGAGCCTTACCCTGATACGTATTTCAACATTCCGATAGAATAAAAGAAGAGCTCCTCTCTCACCTCGGCTTATCGCCGAATGAATACTTTGGATGTTACCGTCTCGCCTTTCTGAACTCGAACGAGATACAGCCCCGGCGAAAATGACGTCAAGTCAATATTGAAATCCGATACTGTGGTCGAAGTAGACTGGACAACTCGGCCCATCAGGTCAATGAGTTCAACGCGAACAGATCCATTTGATGTCTCATCCCAAGCAACATTCAACCGGTCAGAGGCCGGGTTGGGATAGAGAGAAAGCGAAAGGTTTCGATTGGAGTGTACCGGGATTTCTTCAACATCTGTTCCCGTAACTCGGCCGAAAGAGGCCACAACAGGTAAATGATCCGATGTGCGCACAGCATACCCATTAACCGTTACCAACCGTGTAAGAACTTGTGTTGATCCGTCTACCCACAGGTCTGCCATCTCATCTGTGACTACAATATGATCAATAGTTGATCCACCCAGATACGTACCAATCCCTGCCTGCTCAATAGGCAGGGTAAGCATCCGATAATCCTGCGGATCATTTACAAAGGGAGCGTAGGGAGACGTCAGTCCTGCATGAGTGGATGATTGAAGTTTGTCATTAAAATCCCCCATGAACAAGACGGGTTGGCTAGAAAGACTCGTAAAGTCTATGTGGTTCTTAACGCGTTGCGCTGCTTCAACCCTTCGCGCATAGGAATCGGCATCGGAAAAGGCCTTCATATGCACATTGATGACCGTTACAATGAACGACGTATCAGGAAGCTGAACTTCAAACTCAGCCTTGAGCGGAGGTCGCGTTGCAAAGGCCCGATTGAAATCGGTTAAGATGTGCGCTCTAGACCGAAGCGAAAGAACATCCGAGTCATATAAATAGCCGAGCCGTTGCTGACCACTTTCCGCAAGAATCATGTCCCATTTATCGGGCAATAAGCTGAGCAGTTCTTCGGTTCTCGGTATGCTGGCAATTTCCTGAACCGCCCAAAGATCAATACCCGTACCGAGCACAATATCGGCCACATTTTGTACTTGAACGGCATCATCAGAGGGCCCGTTGTAAGAGGCGCCAAACCACTCAATATTCCATGTGGCTACGTCGAGCGTTGCATCTGTACCAACGACTTCAATTTGGGCGCTTGCCGATTGCATTGAAGACCAAGCGAGAGCCAACAGCATAAAAATGAATCTACTCTGACTGATTTGCCGTTTTTCAAAACGCATGCCTTCCTCATCACGTTGAATTGATGTCATTCAAAATCCGTATTCAGCCGGAATCGGCCTATTCGATTATTTCCCGAATCCGCTACGTAAACGATACGCTGAAAATAAGCGACACCTTGAGGCTCGCGAAATTGAAGCGCTCCATCTCCTGCACCCCCGAAAGAGACAATAACAGGACGGGTTGATCGAGACCCAGGAGGAGGAGTAACTCCTTCAACACCCTGTCCGGTAAACACGTACAGTGAATCAGATCCACCATCGGTTACAAAAATAAAGTTGGTACCATCAGCCGCAACCGTAATGTCAGTAGGACTCTTGAATCGGAATTCGTCGTACAAGAATGCGTCCCCCCGATCAGGGTCTGCAGCGATACGAAGCATGTCTGTGTCCGGTCGATATTCAACACCATCGGATGTCGGTACTACACGAACAGAAAGCGCCGAATAGCGAAGCTGCTGCGCCGGCGCAAGCCCGCCACTCACGACATCATCCAATCCAGTGGACTGTAGAATCAGAAAATCCCTAGTCTGCGGAAAAAACGAGCGCTGCGGAGGATGGACGTAGGTGGCTACATCAACGGGGAATAGCGAACTGCGCAAACTCTCTCGAGTCGGATGAAGCGTAACAATGGATTGAACATTGACACCGTTGCCGTCAAACTCCATGATCGTGTTATGCGGAAGAATAAACGTGCCCCTTGGGTTTACCGGCCCTCGGCGACTCACATAAATGTGATTATCCTCTATTACTCCTACCCCCGTGAACGAGACCTCAAG
>DKOG01000149.1 GCA_002469915.1 Bacteroidetes bacterium UBA7368 | reverse complement strand
AGATCACGGCGACGGCACCCGTTGCACCAGAGATCATCCCCGGGCGGCCTCCGATGATGGCCGTGATGAGTCCCATCATGAATGCTGCGTACAATCCAACCTTAGGGTCGACGCCGGCAACAAAGGCAAAGGCAATCGCTTCCGGAACGAGAGCCATAGATACAGTCAGTCCCGATAGAATGTCATTTTTGACATTCTCCGGCCGGCTAATTCTCAGCGATACCAGCCTGTTCGGGGCTGAGTGCTGTTGCATGGATGGTCTTGTATCTGGCATAACCGGGCGAGATGTTGGAATAAAAAAAATCAGAAACGACCGAGAGCCGTTTCTGACGATATGGTGTAATTACTAGCACAGGAAAGCGCTAGCTAAGTTTAAAAATACAGATATTTGTTGCTCGAAGGGGTGGTTCGAGTTGAATTTATCGACAATGATATGTGATTATGGATCGAAGCCTTAATCTTCACGTTGCACAGGGGCAAACAAAATAACTCTCTCTATGACCCTTCTTTTGACTATGACTTTGCTGATGTTTCAGCAAGTTACCCCCAGTAGTGGAATCCAAAATCAGATCGAGGTAGACATCCCTCGCTTGGAAGCTGATGCCGTTATCGATGGGGTTTTAGACGATAGTGTGTGGGAGCGGGCCGCCCGCCTCACCGACTTTTCTCAGTACCAGCCTGTAGACGGGCGGCCCGCAGCCGAACCCACGGAAGTCCTTGTTTGGTATTCAGCAAACGCCATTTACTTCGGTGTAAAAGCGACCGAACTGCACGGTGATGTAGTACGAGCCACACAGGCCAATCGCGACAATATTGCGAGTGAGGATCAGATCCAGATCCTGCTGGATACGCAGAATGATAATAGGATCGGGTACATGTTTGGAAGTAATCCGCTCGGCGTTCAAGCCGACGGGACCCGGTCTGATCAGTTTGGAGGAGGAGCTGGGGGGCGTTCCGCCACCGGAGGTGGATCCAGTAATATCAATCTTATGGATGGAAATGTTGATTTGAACCCGGACTATGAGTTTTCCGTGGCAGGTCGACTGACTGATAGCGGATATGAAGTTGAATTTCGGATCCCGTTTAAGAGCCTTCGCTACCAGAGTGCAAATACTCAGGACTGGGGTCTACATGTGCTCCGAAAGGTGCAACATTCGGGGTTTCAAGACTCATGGGCTCCGGCCGTGCGGGCAAACTCCAGTTTTTTCTTACAGTCTGGTGTGCTAAAGGGCTTGACGGACATGAAGCGTGGATTGGTATTAGATGTTGTACCTACAGTGGTAAGTCGATTTGATGGCTCCGAGGATGTGAAGGGCGATTGGGGTTATGAGAACACCACTGAAATAAGTGGAGATGTTAAGTGGGGGATCAGTCAGAACCTGACATTGAATGGAACGATCAATCCCGATTTTTCTCAGGTTGAAGCTGATGTGGGGCAGGTTGTTTTGAATGAACGTTTCGCCCTGTTTTTCCCGGAAAAGCGCCCCTTCTTTCTTGAGAATCTAGAGCTGTTTGATACGCCGGGGCAGTTGATTTACACCCGACGGATCGTATCTCCAACGGTGGGGACGAAGATTGCCGGGAAAGTCGGGAAATTGAATGTGGCGACTATTCTGGCGGCTGACGACGAGAAATATTCCAAATCTGGTACGGATGCGCCCATTTATGGCATTACGCGACTTCGTCGTGATTTAAACGGTAACAACACCTTGGGAGGCGTCTTTACAACCCGCGAAGAGGCCGGCGATTACTCCCGCCTTGTTGGCCTTGACACCCGTATTTATCACGGACAGAAATATTATGTCGCTCTTCAGGGTGTGAGGTCATTTTCTGAAACCGATGGAAAAACAAGCTCCGGTACCCTTGCTTCAGCCAACTGGGACAGAACGGGTCGCCGATGGGGGTTTAACTACAGTCTGAATGCTGTATCTCCTGATTTTGAAGCGGCTGCCGGATTTGTGAATCGAACGAATATTATCAACCTTTCTGGATTCAATCGGCTCTCGTTTTATGGAGAGGAAGGTGCATTAGTTGAAACCTGGGGCGCTTTTGGTGGATTTTCCAGAATCTGGAATCATGATGACACCAGCGAAGGGCCAGTTGAATACAGCGAATCCCTTTTTCCGTCAGCTACCCTGCGTGGTGGATGGCGTCTAAGCGGGTCCTTGTCGCGGTATTTCTACACGCTGAATCCGGGTAGATATGCGGATTATGACGTCATTAATGCGACGAATTCAGGCTTCAGTGACACGTTTGAGTATCCTGAGAACATGGATAATCAGTTTAGTGGTTCGATTAGTGTGACCACGCCGACCTTGCAATTATTTACCGCCTCACTATCTGCATCGCAAGGACTGACACCGTTGTTTGCAGAGGGGTCCGAGGGGAAAAGTCGTCGCTACAGCATAGCCGTGGACCTTCGTCCGACCAGTTCATTACGAGCATCTGTGCAGGTTACGCATCTGACGTTGGATCGCAAGTTGGACGATTCACAGTTCTCGCAGGAGATCATTCCGCGCCTCAAGCTGGAGTATCAGCTCACGCAGTCCATCTTTTTCCGGGTGATTGGGCAGTACGCCTCGCGCGAGCGCTCGGCGCTCGTAGATGGGCAAGGTCGCATAATTCGAGTGAATGGAGTGGCTGCATCGGCAACAGAGTCCAAAGACCTCAGGGCAGATTTGCTGTTCAGCTATCGCCCCAATCCGGGCACACTGTTATATCTCGGATATGGCTCAACGATGGATGATGTAGGCCAGAAGCGATTCGAAGATCTTCGCCGCCGAGTCGATGGCTTCTTTATGAAACTCAGCTACCTTTTTCATGTGTAGCTAAGAAAATAAGAGGGGCGCGCCGCAGGCGCGCCCCTCTTATTTTAAAGACGATATCCAGAGGAAGCTAGTTGCCGCTCTCTAGCTCCTGTAAATACTCTTCTGAGGCGTAGATGGCGACTTCAACGCGTCTGTTTTCTCTGCGCCCTTCGACGGAGTCGTTTTGTGCGACAGGATCCGTTTCGCCATAGCCAACAATTTCAACTCGTTCGTTAGCGACACCAGCTTCAAGCAATTCGAGAGCGGCCGATTCAGCACGCTTCTCGGACAAAGCCTGGTTGTAATCGGCTTCTCCTGTATCGTCGGTATGACCTACGATTAGAATATTAGTATTGGGATACGCCTCTAAGCTGCTGGCGAGATCCCGGAGATTAGCTTTTGCATCTTCACTGATCGTTGAGGAGTTCACGCCGAATAGGATGGCAGAGTCAAAGGTGACTTTGATACCGTCTCCGACGCGTTCTACATTGGCATCTTCTAGGGCTGCTTCGAGTTCTTCAGCCTGCTTGTCCATCTGGCGTCCGATGACGGCCCCTGCTGTAGCGCCAACGGCCCCTCCAACGAGGACTCCAGTAGACGTTTTGCCAGTTGCTTTACCGATCAGGCCTCCAATGGCCGCACCTGCAGCAGCGCCAATTCCGGAGCCCTTGAGGGTGTTGGACATATCTGCACATCCAGATGAGAAAAGAAAAATGGCCAACAGGCCACTTAGAAAAATGGGAGTACTGCGTTTCATGTGTTGCGTCTTGAACAAATGTTGATGAGAGTTGAGCATTAAATGCTCAGTCTACTTGCCGCTGAATTGGGAAAAAAGGTCACAAAAAAAGAAGGTGCTATCCGTTACAAATATTTTTCAAAGCTCCTCCTTAGTCAGTGATAAACAAGGTCAGTGACAAACAAGGAGAAATGCATGCGACTGAGCTTTTGCTTCATGATGATGATGGTGGTGGTAGTAACGCCCTTGTGGGGGCAGGTGGTGGGGCATGCGCAAACTATCGTCGGAGATGAAAACAAATTTGAAGTGGTTTTTGAGGCCGATATCGTGCTCACAAAGACCTTCGAGCGGTCTATGGATCGTTGGACGACCCTAAATAACCCAGCGTTCGAATTAGCACGAACCGTACGGCCAGGTATGGGACTCGATGCCCATTCCAAGGCTCTTTTAAGTTGGAACCCGCGTGTCAGACTGACCGCTCAAATTGGAGATTCGCTTTACTTAGCGCGTCCGGGCTCAGGCTTGGTTCAAATGATTTATGAGAAGAGGGTCCGTCGTTCACACATAGTGCCGGATTCTTTATTTCAGTTACCGTTTAAAAAGCGCAGATACGATTTCGAGAATACATTGGACATCTTACCGACGAGGCTGGAGCGATACGTAAAGTATTCCAGTCGGGTTGTAGGCGTGTATCATCTCTCCGTGAATGAGCGATCGGTATTAGCGGTTGTTCTTTCTCATGATCATTTATTGGAAGAACGTAGCAGGAGTACCGTGACCGTGGCACTGTACACTCCGGGTCTATTTTTCTTGGATCTCATTCGCATCCCCGACGCGCCATGGATGGCGATAGGTACTGAACCAGTAGGAAGCTACAAGGACGTCATTTATTGGCGTACGAGTGAGCGGTCCTTGAAGGAAATGGTTATTCGCTCGACGCGCGCTGGCCCAGAAGAGAACGCACTCGAGTAACCGGAATGCCTAAAAGAGTGGAAGCGATTAAAGCATAACCAATCACGATGCCGAGTTCAGCCCACCATACTTGAAGGATTGCCTGGATCGACCATAACCAGAAGGTGCACCCTGCTAAGAGGATGACGGCAATGGTACGCACCCAATTGTAGGGTAGCGGATAGTGAGG
>DKOG01000010.1 GCA_002469915.1 Bacteroidetes bacterium UBA7368 | reverse complement strand
AGTCATAACAAGTATTACATTACTAAAGTCAACTTCTCGGCCATTAGCATCTGTAAGCTTTCCATGGTCCATTACTTGCAATAGGATATTGAAAATATCAGGGTGAGCTTTCTCAATCTCGTCAAGCAAGATTACTGAATAAGGTTTGCGTCTAACTTTTTCAGTTAGCTGTCCACCTTCTTCATATCCCACGTATCCTGGAGGTGCACCTACCAGCCTGGAAACAGAAAACTTCTCCATGTACTCACTCATGTCCACACGTATGAGTGCTTCTTGAGAGTCGAAGAGATACTCCGTCAGCTTTTTAGCCAACTCTGTTTTACCAACACCGGTTGGACCTAAGAAAATGAACGAACCAATCGGACGTTTAGGGTCTTTAAGGCCCGCACGAGTCCTACGAATGGCCCGAGCAAGTTTCTTAATAGCATCATCTTGACCAATTACCTGCCCACGGAGTTCTGCCTCCATATAGAGCAGTTTCTTCGTCTCATGCTCGGAGATTTTGTCTACCGGCACGCCAGTCATCATGGCGACTACTTCTGCAATATCTTGCGATGTTACATCGTAAACTTCACTTTCGGCCTTGTCTTCCCAATTCTTTTTGGCTTTATCCAACTCCTCGAGAAGATTCTTCTCTTTATCTCTTAGACGAGCAGCTTCTTCGAATTTCTGGCTCTTGACTACTTGGTTTTTCTCTTCCCGAACGGCTTCTACATCGTTTTCCAGAGCAACAATTTCGTCTGGTACTTTAATGTTATTCAAATGAACGCGCGCTCCCGCCTCGTCCATCACATCAATTGCTTTGTCCGGAAGGAATCGATCCGAGATATATCGATCTGACATTTTGACGGTCAGTTCAATCGCTTCGTCCGTGTAAAACACGTTATGATGCTGCTCGTACTTGTCCTTGATATTCTGAAGGATTTCGACGGTCTCTTCCGGCGTAGCTGGATCTACGAGGATTTTTTGAAAGCGTCTATCGAGTGCGCCATCTTTTTCGATGTGCTGACGATATTCGTCCAGTGTCGTAGCACCGATGCATTGAATTTCGCCTCGGGCTAACGCTGGTTTAAACATGTTGGAGGCATCCAGACTTCCTGATGCACCACCTGCCCCTACGATCGTATGAAGTTCATCGATGAAAAGAATCACATCAGGGCTTTTTTCAAGCTCATTCATGACCGCTTTCATTCGCTCCTCAAACTGCCCGCGGTATTTGGTACCCGCCACAAGAGCCGCCAAATCGAGGGTTACAATACGCTTGTCGAATAGGACGCGGGAAACTTTGCGCTCAATGATGCGCATTGCAAGACCTTCAGCAATCGCTGTTTTACCTACACCCGGTTCACCGATCAAGACCGGATTGTTTTTCTTGCGCCGGGAAAGTACTTGCGCTACTCGTTCAATTTCCTGTTGACGACCAACAACTGGATCAAGCTTACCGTCTTCGGCCAACGTCGTGAGATCACGCCCAAAATTATCTAGAACAGGTGTTTTACTTTTGTCGCCCTTGCCACCTTTGTCTTTCGAGCCTGCAGAACGCCCTGGACCAGGCGTTTTGCCGCCACCTGCAGGGGAAGAGCCTGCGGAGGGACGGGCAGGAGAGGACTTCCCACTGATAATCGTATCCAGTTCGGAGCGTACCGCGTCGTACGTCACTGAAAAACCTTGCTGCAAAATCTGGGCGGCTAGGTTCTCGTCATCCCGAAGGAGGCTGAGCAGAAGGTGCTCAGTACCTATGACATCACTCTTGTACAGCTTCGCTTCGAGATAGGTAATCTTGAGAACTTTCTCAGCTTGCTTCGTGAGAGGAATATTTCCGACCGTTAGCGTGCCACCCGTACTACGGACGGTGTCCTCGATAGATTTTTTTAATTTGAACAGATCAGATCCCAAATTCCGGAGAATCTTGACGGCAATGCCTTCACCTTCTCGAATAACACCCAAAAGAAGGTGCTCGGTACCGATGTAATCGTGCCCAAGTCGAATTGCTTCTTCGCGACTGTAAGAAATGACGTCCCGAACTCTATTTGAAAAATTGCCTTCCATGTTGGATTACATCGGTGCCGTTATGAGGAGGTTTACGAGCATTGAAAAGGTCAAACAAATCAGGCTGAAAAACTAGATCCGCAACCACACGTTGCAGTGGCGTTCGGATTTTCGAATATGAAACCGCGTGCGTCCAACCCATCTTGGTAATCGACTATAGTGCCCATCAGGTAAAGACCTTGCCTTTTATCCATGTAGACGGTGATTCCATCAAGATCGAAAGCTAGATCATGATCTCGCTTTCGGTCGAATCCGAGCACGTAGCTCATTCCTGAGCATCCGCCGCCTTTTACACCTACTCGTAGATGATAATCTTCCGGAATGTTCTTGCCGGACATGATGTTACGGATTTCCGTTGTTGCCCGCTCTGTAAGCTGTACCGGGCTTTGCGCAGTGAGGGTGCTCATTTGGAATCGATCAAAGTTTTGAGTGATACAAGCCTGATGGCAGTCGCGCTTGTCTTTGTGTGATTATCTGCTGTGCAACGATGGGAAAAAATGGCTGTTCCGATTCCAGTGCAAAGTATATAAAAGTGGCGTTGAAACACCTCAGTGTTTGATAAGAGCATGGCTCACAGAAGAACCGCAACAGCCTTCTTGTACGAGCGATGGGATCCTGAAATAGAATCAAAAACATGAGCCACAATAATGTAAATCCCCGCTGAAACCAGATTATGGTTCTCGTCTCGACCGTTCCATGCGACTGAAACGCCGTTGTCTACGAATTTTCCCGCTACCAATTCTGTTACATCATGTCCATCGGCTGAAAAAACCCGAATACGGACGATGTCGGACGGGTTTTGACTAGCGACTTCGATGTGTACCACGTTATCAGCGGAGTCATCTGTTGGGTAAATGGAGGTCCTATCTATGTGTAATCCACTTTTCGGCCGGTCGGTTTGTTGCACAGGTTGCGCATAACCCGGGGTGGCACCGTCCTCGTGTGTAGAGCTGCTCCAGTTTCCGAGCTGTCCGGTGGCAGATAATAGTCTGACGATTGAGCGTCCTTTCGTGTTCTTAACGGCCGGGTGATGGCGATCCTTTCCGATCCAAACTCGATCAAGCTCAATTCCTTGGGAAGACATTAAGAGGATTAATTCGCCCGTATTAGATAGACCTAAACGCTGCCGTACGGGTAGAAAAATAGTGCGTGCAGGCCCGTGGCTATTTGGCCAAATAGAACGCAGTAATCGTTTCTCATGTAGCGCATCATCTGGGAAATCCCGCGGATAGTGAAACACCAAAGCAATTTCTCCAACGCTTAGCCTTGTTTGGGCATGTAGAAACGGTAGGTCGGAAGGCTTACCTAAATCAGTCTCAGGTCCCGAAAAGTATAGGCCCCCTATGTCCAGCGGTTCATCGCTAACGTTCATCAATTCAATGAATTCAACTTGATCCGCTCTGTTATCAAAGGCATCCTCTATAGTATCGTAAAGGACCTCGCTAATACGTAGGTCACCCGCAATGGGAGGTCTCGCCTGCACGGGTAGCGAAATCAGCCCCGGGCTTGTACCGACTGAAAGCAACGAGTGGGTCCACTTACAGGGTAGGTCTGCTTGTCTCCGGACAGAGCGGCCAGTATACGTTTCGAACCGGGGACTGAAACAGACCTCGTTGGTGGACATTGCGTCTAACGTATCAGACTGTACATGAAGCCGAATAGTAGACTCCCTATTGGGTAATCGAAGAGAGGGAATGATGGCTGTTAGAATCACGGATGGGCTTGAAAGGTGCTCTAAATGAGGGTTTTTAGATTCTCGGGCAAACGAGATGGCCGCTTGGTCCACAGCCGCGTCCATGTTGCCGGCAGATAGGAGAACGGCCGTACCGCTAGGTGCTAGCAGTGTTGTGTCTTGCGGGACGAGAGAAAAGAGCGTTTGATTGGTTGAAAGGCTAAGTTCGCGAAGTGATATCGAGTGATCGGATGCCACAAACAACTCTATAAATTCAGGTACTCCGCCGGTTTTGTCGTGATACAGGACTTCATTGATGGTCACTTCGCCGCGTCCTGGAGCCCTGGCGATC
>DKOG01000025.1 GCA_002469915.1 Bacteroidetes bacterium UBA7368 | reverse complement strand
AGGCGGGACATTATTTCCTGCAATTCATTGGGCAAGTCACTCGGAAATAGAGTCCGCACCAACGAGCGACGGTACAAGCGTTTCCCAGTTATCCCACTCAGTCGAGTGCGAACTGTGCAGTACGCTGACGTACTCGTCTTCAGATCTGGACAGGAGATGTACGCCTGCGTACGTGAGTCTTGAATCGGAGCAACCTACCCACCTGAGCGAGTCGGCTCATCCGACAACCTACCCTTCGAGTGTGGTTCCAAGGGGTCCGCCGTCAGTCGGATAAATCCTCCTCATCATTGGCCACCATCGAGGCCATGACACTTGCGGGTCCTTTATCATATTCAGAGAAATATCTCTGGCATATCGCTTAACTCTTGTTTGCCAAATGCTGCGTTGATGCAACGCTTCGCAACGCAACAAGAGAGATTGGACTTTCTTGGTGCAGATGAGATTGTTGAATTCCCCAGATTATCCGATTCCTGAACGGTGGCTCCTGCAATGGGGTATTAAACAGCCAAATTGTCAGCCCACGTACGGGGCCATAATCCCTCTTCCTCGACTTCATAGCTAACCCTATAAGAACATGAAATTGCTTAAGATTGAATCAATCGCCGACACCGTTGGCATAATTAGTTCCACCATATGTGTTGCTCATTGTATCCTCGCTCCAGGTCTTCTTATCGGTGGAAGCGTGGCCCCTACACTCTTCATGTCTGAGGATTTATTCCATGCAGCAGTATTATGGTTTGTACTCCCATCTGCGATGTTTGCGTTTGCAATAGGTTGTCAGAAACACAAAGATCGTATAGTATATATTTTGGGATCAATCGGTGTAGCTGGCCTTATTGGCTCAGCTCTATATTTTCATGAGCTTCTTGGCGAAACAGGCGAACGGATTGCAACGCTTATATCTGCCGGGCTTCTCATCGCCGCTCATATACGTAATTTTCGAGCTTGTAGAAACGGTAGCTGTGAGCACGATCAAGGATAATCCGAGGACATTAATCCATTAATTCCATCGCTGTATCTAGAGAGGGTCGATGACCGATTCTATGCGTCAGTCCTTACAACGCTGCGTGTTCTGGCTCGGGCTAAACGCGGAAAACAGATGTGTACCTGTCGTGCAGTACACCACCTCCATGTCGTCTCGCCCAAGAGATTCAAGGAAGTGAAAGAGGAAAAGAACATGAAAATCCATAAACCGAACCTTCGGTAGATAACTTCATATCACCTTATCATCGTCTTGGAAACCCAAAATGATCCGGTAATGTGGTCCGCGACACCGACTACAAGAAGTTGATTTCAATCCATTTTTGAACATATGCACACCACTCGAAACACACTTTTTTCGCTTGGCCTGATCCTTGCAATCACGCTCGGAATAACCTCCTGCTCAAACCAACCGAAAAATGAGGGTCAAAGCTCGGAAGCACAGCAGGCGTTGGGAAGTGGGACATTGCGCGTCGTCACTTGGAACGTCGAACATTTGGCCTTTCCAATTACTGACGGATGCCGCTCCCGGACAAAAGCAGAAATCAGAGCCCTTCGCTCGTATGCCCAAGATCTGGAAGCTGATATCGTAGCTCTTCAGGAAGTCGGATCTATTGAAGCGCTGGGACAGGTCTTTCCGCCGAGCGATTGGCAGTTGTTTCTTTCGCAACGACCCGACAGTGAGACGTACGAGTGCCGAGAAAGCGGACGGCAGTCCACGCAGCAAAAGGTGGCCTTCGCCGTGCAAAATGATATCGAGGTACTTGGAGAAACCGACTTTACCGCACTGGGACTTGATAACCCCGGACTGCGTCATGGGATGGAGCTTACCGTCTCGACGCCGCTTGGCGAAATGGATATCCTGAATGTCCACATGAAAAGTGGCTGTTTTAAGGATGATTTCTCTCGCTCTGATTCTGAAGCATGCCAGACATTTGCCCGCCAGGCTCCTATTTTGGACGACTGGATTGAAGCAAAAGAACGCGAAAAGACGCCTTACCTCGTTGTAGGAGACTTCAATCATCGCTTGTCTTCTCCTTACAACAAGTTGTCGATGCTCATGGCAGACAACAGCAACGGCGCGGAATCAAACCTCGTGAACGCAACGGCTAGTCTCATCGGGTGTCATCCGTATTACCCTGCTCCCATCGACCACATCCTCATGGGCCAACTGCAGAGTCCCGCGCTAACAACATCCCCCCGAGTCCACTCGTATGACGATATGAACCCAGACAACATGCTGAGTGATCATTGCGCCGTGTCGTTGACGTTAGAGAACGGTCAGTTACCACTTAGCACATCGGTCACGTGGCAGACCACCAGTAAAGAATACCGCTATTTAACTACGTCGACCTACCATCGAGCTTCTGAATACTTGAAGAGTGCTAGTCTTCCCACCACGCCATGGATGGTGACCATGGACATCGATGAAACGGTGCTGGATAACAGCGACTATCAGGTCATATTGGACCGCTCAGGCCGAACCTATACCTCGGAATCTTGGGCCAAATGGGTGGCAAGCGAACAAGCGCGACTCGTCCCCGGTGTTGGCTCTTTTATTGAAACGGTGATCGGGCTCGGAGGTCACGTAGGATTTATCACCAACAGAAACCGCGTTCAAGACCACCACACCTGGAGCAACATGATAGCCCTGGGCCTGCCTCTTACAACAACCAATTCGTGCCTCATGGGCCGCTCATCCAAGGATGTATCATCGGTTAACGGGGGGAACATCATCAATGATAAAGACTTGAGGCGTGAGCAATTAGAAAACGGTACAAGTAGCTGCTATCAGGCCGAAAACGAGCGCCACAACTCCTTCCCGGGTGCCACCATTGTCATGCAAGTCGGAGATAATATCGAAGACTTTGCCGGAGTTACCCAAGAAACGGCAAGCTTGGAGGCCCTACTCGCATCAACCGAAACCACCTACATCCTGTTACCTAATCCGATGTACGGTTCGTGGTAACCTCAAGAGTGTGCCGTTCAGTTAAAACCGAGCCTACTTTACATCTACGACGGCATCAAAAAGTGCCTGAACGGTAGGGACAGCCTCGGGGCCGTTCATTTCATAGAGCCAATACGTTTCCCAGGATTCGCCCAAGCTCATGTATGTTTGCATGGTACCCTGGCTTTTGTGCTCGGCAATTAACCAGTTGCGAATAATGTTATAGTTCAGGCGATCGTCGAGGCCCAGTTTGGTGTTTCGATTAAATCCCCAAGGACCATGCTCGTCGCTGAGCGTCGTCAATGGATGACCCTCCAGCATGCGAAATGTGAACGACTCGGGCGGAAACGTAGACTGAGAACTTCCTGCCA
>DKOG01000222.1 GCA_002469915.1 Bacteroidetes bacterium UBA7368 | reverse complement strand
GGAAGCAACTTCCTTGACCATCTGCGCGCCGACATTCTCAATGCGATCTTCGAGTTCAATTTCTTTGGCAACCGTTACACCGTCTTTCGTTACGGTCGGAGCACCAAATTTCTTTTCAATAATGACGTTACGTCCTTTTGGACCCAAGGTCACTTTCACCGTATCTGCCAGTTTGTCAACGCCTTTTTTGAGGGCGGACCGGGCATCGATGTCAAAAACAATCTGCTTAGCCATGTTATTCAGTTTGGGTTATCGTTGTAAAACGATGAGTTGTCAGTGGGACAGTGATTAGTCGTTTACGATGCCGAGAATGTCGGATTCTCTCATGATGAGGAGATCCTCTTTGTCCATCGTGATTTCAGTGCCGGAGTATTTCCCGTAAAGGACTACATCGCCTGCACTAACGGTCATGTCGACTTTAGTACCGTTTTCTACTTTACCAGGACCAACGGCTACTACTGTACCACGCTGGGGCTTTTCTTTAGCCGTATCTGGAATGAATAGGCCACTGGCCGTCTTTTCTTCGGCGGGTTGTGGTTTTAGGACCACGCGATCACCCAAGGGTTTGATGCTAGCCATATGTTGCTGCCTCGTTTTTCTTTATTGAATTATAGAAAGCTGTTTTAGCACTCGAAGTGGGTGAGTGCTAACGAAAAATCAAAGTTGGTGGCAAATCCGGGTCTTTCTTCCATCAGATGGCCAAAAACCCGCATTGCAGAATGGTAGAACCGTGTGTTTGGTAACTCTGTTCCACTTCAAGCACATAAGAATCCTTGATTCTAGGCGCTGAGGGATTAAATTTCGATGAACACCTACCTGTGCGTCGTCGTGCTGAGGGTATAGAGGGCGTACGTTGATCAGTTGCAAATGCGAATCGGACTAGGAATTATGTTCGGATCGGGTTAATTAGCGGTCGACTGCTTCTAAAATGTATTGGGTGTCTTTTTTATCACTTCAAGAGACTGTCATTGCATGCCTTTCCTTCATTGTGCTAAACCCCGTTTATTCCTTGATGAAGCCGATTGATATTCAGCGGGGATCGATAGTAGCGTTTGCATCGACGTCTTTCCTTGTTTTATTGGCGAGTCTTCCTCCTTTTGTTGCGGAATCTGGCAGGTCTATTTTGATGGATGCTTTCTCCATCGTTTGTCATCAACTGCCTTCTCGCTCACCGCATATCGACGGTGTGTCGTTGGCTGTTTGTCATCGTTGTTATGCTACCTATCTAGGATTCCCAATCGCAGCATTGCTATTCAGAACGTTTCGTGGCGCCTGGCCTTTCTCAGTGCGATCTGCGCCCTGGATGCTTGGACTTGCTGTCCTTCCTGCCGTTGTGGATTGGGGCGGGGATGTTGTGGGTATTTGGCAGAATTCAGTGGGTAGTCGAATGGTAACAGGAGGCATCATGGGAGTTGCTGCCGGTTATTTTCTGGTAGCAGCTATTGCTGATATGGTTTCACAGAAACGGACCTCGGGATCCCAGCACAAGGAGTCTACGCCATGAGCAAGATTTGGCCAGTATTCTTAGGAGTCGCTGTCGTGATGGTGTTTTCTATTTACCCCATTCGTTACGCTAACTTTCTGTGCTGTCTCGGATTAGTAGTCGGAGGAATTCAGGGTGTTGTATTGACAGCACGCATGCAGGATCTGAAAATTGAAGTGACCCATGCTATGCGAATTGGCATTTATGTAGGCGTTTTTTCAGCAATCGTCATCTTTCTCGCTAATGTGGTGGTCTCGTTTCTTTTCAGTTTTCCGGACGCCGCTCTGGACCCCATTCCCCAGTTTGGGTATACCTTTTTGTTAGGGTTGATTGAGGGCGTTTTTAGTATTGCGGGGGATGCTCCATCGTTGACGGTTGATGGTGGCCCCGGGCATTTAGGACGATTTTTGTTCCAGATCCCTGTTAATGCGTTGTTTGGGGGAATTGGCGGTGCGATTGGCGCATCACTATTCAGGGAGGAAACCCCTATTTCTGGATAACTGTCCAAGCCGTATCTTGTTATCGATCATTCCTGTTCCACCAATACCCCGTCTCCATGCCCGATAAACAGCAATCCATTATTCTTGGCGGGATTGTCGCCGGAATACTTAGCACGTCCTATTTAGGATTTCTTAACTTACTCTGCTGCATGGGAATCATTATCGGAGCGCTGGTTGCGGTCTGGCATTATACCGATACGCATGAACTCACGATTCCGTCGGGCACAGGCGCGACCATTGGGGTCATGGTAGGAATCGTTGCCGTAGTGATTTCTTTTGTTTTGAACCTGATTCTCATCAAAGCGGGTATCAATCACGAGACGGCCATCAACGAGTTCATCCTGAATACATGGGGTGACTCAATGCCGCCCGAGCAAATTGAAGGGATCGAATCTCAGATGAATGCCGAGAAAGGGATAGGCGAGTATGTTCTAGGGATCGGAATAGGATTGGTCTTTTCTTCTGTTTTCGGAGCTATTGGAGGCGGGATTGGCGCCAAAATGTTTAAGAAAGGTGGTGACAACCCAACAGATTTCGACACGATAGATGCGCTCTAGGAAGAGCGTCTCTTACCTTTCGGAGGGCCTAATACATCTGCCAGTATAATGGCTTCCTGAAGTTTGTTATGGCTATGTGTGTCCTTGCGAACGATCCCTGCTAGGGTGTACACCGGGCGGGTAGACTCCTGCGGTTTGCTAGCTTCAGGCTCTCGACTAATTTCAGGCGCGTGAAAAGTCTCTAGACCTTTGTTTTCGAACGGCTCATCGTAAAACTTAGAAGGCGGTACGGGGCGCCGGGATCTCAAGGGTTTAAGCTTCTTAACTTCCGGAATTTTGGTGCTTACTTCAGCCTCAGGCAGCTCGTGGGGAAGCGGAGGCCAGTCTTGTGCCGTCGTTTTCTGAAGGATCTTGGAGATTTCAGACAGCGCATCGTCTAGCGGGGCTTCGCTCTCCTGGCCGATAAGCAAATCGCTTTCGGAATTGGGCAGCTGTTGCTGCTGCTGTTGTTGTTTCTTTTTCTTGCTGGTAAGAGCCTGCAAAAGATAGACGACAACAAGGACCAGCCAGAATAGAAGTTCAGAATCCATTTTTCACTTGTTCAGAATACCGTGCTAATCACTTCAGTCCATTCGAGTTCCGTCCGAATCACCGGACATGATCTCGAGTAGTCTCCGATTCGCTCTCGGGAAAGCATAATCGACTAGTTCCTCTCTCGCGACCCATTTCGTTTCGAGGGAGCTTTCGATCTTGATTGGCTCACCAGGGTCGCAATAGAAGGCATGCAATGTGATTTTGAAGTGGGAATAGGCATGGTCAATAGATGCAATCTTTGCCCCCACGTTAACCTGAAGGCCTGTTTCCTCAACAATTTCTCGCCAGCATGTCACTTCAATTGGTTCTTCTCGCTCCTGTTTCCCTCCCGGGAATTCCCAAAGACCTCCCAGCATGGCCGTGACGGGTCGTTTTTGAATTAAGATGTGACCGCGATCATCCTGAATAACGCCTACCGCAATGTTAAGATGAGGCGTTTTCTTTTTTGGTTTTTTGACAGGAAACTGTAGCTGCGTTTCGGTTTTTTGTGCTCGACAATACTTGGCCACAGGACACGTACCGCATTTGGGCTTTCGAGGCGTGCAGACCAGCGCGCCAAGTTCCATCATGGCCTCGTTAAAAGGACCAGGCGCATTTGGATCCAAGAGCGTATTGGCGGCAACAGAGAGCCATTTCTTACTCGCACTTGTCGATACCACATCGGCAAAACCAAACAAACGGGTGAGTACCCGGATTACATTTCCGTCCACAACGGCCTGAGCTTCACCAAATACGATCGAAGAGATAGCTGCAGCCGTGTACGGACCAATTCCAGATATCGTAAGCAGTTGTGCGTAGGAATCAGGGATTTCTCCGTTGTGCAGGTTCATTACGTCGGCGGCCCCACGGTGTAGGTTGCGCGCTCTACTGTAGTAGCCCAGACCTTCCCAAATCCGGAGTACATCATCTAGGTTCGCTTGGGCTAAAAGCGCTACGGTTGGAAAATGATCGAGAAAACGCTCATAGTACGGAATGACCTGGTCCACTCGCGTTTGCTGCAGCATGATTTCCGAAATCCAAACCTGATAGGGTGGCACGTTGTTGCGCCACGGCAGATCTCGCTTTTCTTTGGAAAACCAAGTAATCAGGTTTTTTTGGAAGGCTGCTATTGGAAATTCCGACGGAAACGCATCCGTAGCCTGTAATACTCCCGTACTCAAATCAATCATATCGTGTTTTTCAGAACCCAGAGCAGTCGATACCGTTATTTGATCCTGTTGGCGCAATCAGAGTTACAAGGTACGTGCACGAAGCAGGTAAGACCATTATTCGTTGGATGGTTCAGTTGGTTTTTGTAAACCTCCTGATTCATGGGTCCGTTCTAGCTCAGAACGGCACTTTTTCTTTAATGCAGGAAACCGGTATCGCATCGTGGCCCGAAGACGTTGCTCAGCCGGATGCCCGACGGCCTATCTGGCAGTCCCAGCTGCTCTCACATTATCAGCATGACGGATATTTTCTGGCTCGTTTAGATTCCATCAACTGGGACGAGAAGGTTGTGTATCTGGTCAAGGGA
>DKOG01000174.1 GCA_002469915.1 Bacteroidetes bacterium UBA7368 | reverse complement strand
GCAAGCCCTGCATCAGAATATCCGTGGCTGGAGCGACATCGGATATCAGTTCGCTATAGACAGAGGTGGTCGCCTGTATCAAGGACGACCATTCATGGACAATAGTACGTCATTATCTCAGGTCCCAGTTCTAGCTCGTGGAGCGCACGTTGGAGGAGCAAATTCGGGCAATATTGGAACCGTCATTATGGGATGTTATCACCCTCCCGAAGGTTCTCACTGCGAACAGGAAATCACTCCAGCAGCTTATAATACGTATGTAACGCTGTTTTCATTCTTAAGCGAGCGCTACGGGGTGTCTCCAACCCTTATTAGAGGGCATAGGGATTTCAGTTCCACCGCATGTCCTGGGAATAATAACTACGCATTGATTCCCGGATTAATCTCTGATGTGACGAGTCTTTTACAGACCGGAAACGAGCCATTAGGAGAAGCCGATCTGGCCGTAGGTGTACAGCAGAATCAGCAAGTGGACATATCGTGGTCCATAACGGATAATTTCGGTATCGAAACCCTCGTGCTAGAAAAAATCTCCAGTAAAGGAACGGAAACCGTCGTTGATGACGCGCTTACCGTGTCCACATGGACCGACGCATCACTTGCTGGTGAAACAGCGGTCATCTATCTCTTAATCGCGGCTCATTCGGACGGTCGGAAGCAAGAGTTAGCCCGCATGGAACTAGACATCGATTCGCCCTCGTCTTATCTATTGACGAGTGCATTTCCCAATCCGGCCGTCAGCATGGCTAATTTCAAGTACTTCCTCTCTGTGGAAGGGCTTGTATCGATCGCCTTATATGATCCGTCGGGACGGCTCTTGGAAGAATGGAATCAGGGCTTTCTAGATGCTGATGCCTGGTACAGCGTTAAGACCGACGTATCCCACCTTGCTTCTGGTTTATACTTTTTCCGGATCCAAGTAGAAGGATTCAGTGATACTGTATTCGACAAGACTCAGGCATTTCACGTCGTAAACTAGTTCCGCGTTACAAACTGGTCCCGTTCGCGACCTATTGAGCGTTTATCTCCTCCTCTTTTAGAAGTCTACTACGACGGGAAGGGTTGCCATGGTGTATGTGGCACGCTGAACTAAAACCAGTTTTACTACAAAAAAGCATACCCGGCTTCAGGAGAGACCGGGTAGCTTCACCCAGAACCAATCATCACTGAGAGGTGATGTACCGGCCTAATGGCGTGGAAGTGAACTATTACAACCCGCCTACCGGTTTCAAAGGCTAACGTACCAGTGTAGAATTTTCCGATATGTAGGTCTTTTTATCCATTTAATGTAAGGGAAAGCACTACACAGTTTCTCTCACTCTGCAAACAGCGTGATTTAGCGGTTTAGTTACTGCAGCTCCGGTCGATAAAACAAAGGAATGCTTCTGTTAAGCCCACTTGGGCGTGATGTAGCAACTTTAACTAACCATATCATTCAAATCGCTAATCCAATGGTGGCGCAACCCTCTCGCCCTCATACGCTTATAGCTGGCGGGGCCGGTTTTATTGGCTCTCATCTTTGTGAACGCTTTCTCGAAGATGGTCACAGAGTTACCTGCGTAGATAACCTGTTAACGGGCCGTCTTGAAAATGTGGACCACTTATTGGATCGTACAGACTTCACGTTTCTGCACCAGGACATTTCTGCGCAGCTAGACGTGGGAACGGATTTTGACTATATGTTGGTACCGATGGCATGGAGCAGTTTGATTCCTACTACATCCGAAACTGGTCTATTTGGCTCGATATTGTCATTCTGGTCAGAACATTGAGCGCCGTAACGCGATCTTCAGGCGCGTATTAGGCCAAAATCGGGCCTTTCTAAATGCACCTTTGATTTGTTTTGTCTGTAGCGGAATGTGATTTATCTTTAGGGGTCTTTACGCCTCTTGATTCGACTCAACATTCGAACACGGCATTACGCCGCGACACATGCCAAATGTAGATAGCGCATCAGCGCGCTCCTGGTCCATTGACTGGACAAATACGTTATTCCTAGCAGGTTACCACCTCCTTCTTTTCGCCCTACTTCCCGTCTATTTAGTCAGACAGACGCCATCGTCTGAATTGATCTGGTGGACCGTTGGTGGTATCGCCGTCTGCCTGATGGCCATTACCATGGGCTACCATCGTTTGTATGCGCATAAGACGTTCACGACTCATCCTGTTATTGAGTCTGTGTTGGTCTTTTTCGGAACGCTTGCCACTGAAGGCTCCGTATTCTCTTGGTCACACGACCACCGTCTTCACCACCGCCATGTAGACACTGAATTGGATCCATACAGCGCTCCTGATGGTTTTTGGCACTCCCACATGCTGTGGATGTTCAAAAAGTGTCCTGAGCCCAACCAAAGGGTCATTCATGACCTGATGGCTCGTCCTGCCCTGAGACTCCATCACAATTTCTATGGCTACTGGATGGTCCTTGTGAACCTGATCTTTTTTGGGACTGTTTGGGCGTTCACCGGAGATATTTTGGGCGCTTTTGTGCTAGGGACATTACTTCGGATGTTCATCGTGCATCACTGTACCTGGTTTATTAACTCACTGGCACACATGTGGGGATCGCAACCGTATTCCACAGAGCATACAGCCGTGAACAACTTCATTCTGGCGTTCTTGACGTTCGGTGAAGGGTATCACAACTACCACCATACATTTGCAGGAGACTATAGAAACGGCATCCGTTGGTATCAGTTTGACCCCCCTAAATACATCATCTGGTTTTTGAGCAAAGTTGGGCTGACCAAGAATCTCAAGAAGGTGAATAAAATAACCATCAAACGAAAACTGGTAGCCGCAGATCGTTTTTTGATGGTAGAGCGTCTTCGTGAGCTTTCGTTTTCATTCGACCATGAGGGGTGGATTTCCCGAGTCGAAGAGTCAGCAGCCTCCTTAACAGACAACCTGAATGTGTTGAAAACAGCTTCGGACAAATACCAGAAGATGAAGCATACTGGTAATGAAGAGGTCGAAGCCTTGAAAGTGCGTATCAATGACGTTCGAACATCTATCGAAAATGAAATGGACGAGTGGAAAGCCATGTGCCACTTGATCCTAGAGTCACCGGAGTCAAGACTTGCTGTAGCCTTAGCATAGTATCAACTTAGTGCTCTGCAGAGGCTGGGTTCGCGCTTTCTGGCGTTTCCACCTGCCTTGGAATAGCTTCCAACGGAAGGACTTCTTTCAACTCACTGGATGAAGCCGTGCCCAACTCTTTGAACTTTCTAGCTGATACTAGCACGCGACTTTCCATGGATGCAACAGCTTTGTTGTAACTGGTTACCGCAGAGGTAAGTCCCTTGCCTACTTTTCCTACATGGTCGGCCATTGTACTGAGCCGGTCATAGAGTTCTTGACCCAAGCGAGATATTTTAAGCGCGTTCTCGGCTATCTGCTCCTGACGCCACCCATAAGAGACCGCCCTAAGTAGAGCAATCAAGGTGGTTGGTGTAGCAATGATTACGTTGTTTGAAGCGCCGTATTCAATCAGAGCAGGATCGTGTTGAAGGGCAGCATAAAAGAAGGACTCACCAGGTAGAAACAGGACAACCATGTCGGGTGTTGTTTCAAACTGGTCCTGATAGGATTTGGCAGCGAGTTGAGTAACATGGGTCCGAACATGTTTGGCATGTCGAATCATCTGCTCCTCACGCGCATCTTCTGATTCGGCCTCCACAGCTTCCAAGTAGGCTTCCAATGGCGCTTTTGCGTCTACCACGATGATTTTATTTCCCGGAAGATGCACAATCATATCGGGCCGCAATCTGCCATGATCGGTGTTAATCGAGTGTTGCTCCTCAAAGTCACAATGATCCACTAATCCGGCCATTTCTACGACACGCTTGAGCTGAATTTCTCCCCAACGCCCTCTAACGGACGGTTTTCTAAGCGCTTTGACTAAGTTGCTTGCCTCCTTCTTAATCTCTTTCTGGGCCTCAGACAAACCCTTTACCTGTTCAGTAAGCGATGAATAGGCTTGATCACGCTGCTTTTCCACTTCGCGAACATGATCACTTACTTCCTTGAGCGTCTTTGACAACGGATCGACGAGCTTTTGCATCTCTACCTTTCTCTTTTCGTCCTTGTCATCCACTTTAGTAATCATCTTCTCGACCTGGGTCTTAGCCAGATCCAAAAAGGTCTTACTATTCATATCGAGCGCCTTTCTCGAAAGCGCATCGAATTGCTGCATGAGTTCTTCCTGGGCCTGCACGAGAGCCTGCTGCTTCTCCTCCCAACCCTTTATTTCCTGCTTTCTTGCCGCGGTAACTCCGGCAAACTCCTCCCTTAGGGCTGCATGCGAAATCCGAATCTCTTCCAATTCAGAAACTGCGACATCGCGTGAAGCTCTTAGCTCGTGGCTGCTGGCTTCGAGTGCGGCAATTTTTGCTTTTTGGATGAGGTACACCAACCCCGCTCCAAGCGATAGACCTCCCAAACCGTATGCTAGTTCTAATACCATGCTATTCCATCTCCGTTATCGGAAGGTATGCCCCGGAACGAGTTGACCACAGGTATCCAGCACACCTCTGATCCGGGAAAATCTGCTTCCATGCCTTTACATATTCTGTGACCTGAGCCGAATGGCGGGCGACGAGTTCCTCGTCGCCCGCATTGTCAGTCTTATAGTCTACGATCGTCCACCCTGAATCCGTTCGGAAGGCCAAGTCGGTAACACCACTGACTACTTCTTCTATTCCGGAATCACTGTACAGAACCGTGAAGGGTACTTCAGTAAGGACTCGTTGAGCCTGTTCTAACTCAGTCCATAAATCAGATTCAAGAAAGGTCATAGCCGCGCCAACGGCCGTATTAATCAATTCCGTTTGAGCAGAATGGATATCTCTAAAACGAATCGCCTGCTCAGCTCGGCGCCTAACCTCGGCTTCATCCGGCTTTTGTTTTCGAAGACCAACAATTGATTCAAAAAGAGCATGTACACCTGCCCCAAACTCCTTGCCCAAACTTTGACCCGGCCCCTTCCGTCCAGATGGGGCTGAAGACCCCTCTTGCTTACTCTCACTCGGACGTCGAAACCTGATACTTGGCTCCGACAGCGCTGCAATCCGTTGCGCAACGTCAAATGTAAGTGCTTTTTCGGGAGCTTCTGTATCAAGAGCTGCAACAACAGGCGTTGCTGAAGAGGAAAGGGTTATTACAGCAACTTCCGGAGCACTCAGGGCTGCATACAATGGATCCCATATTCCCTTTTTAGACTTCTCCTGTCCCGTTGAAATGACGAGTTGTCGACAAGCCCGCGTACAAGCGACATAAATTAAACGCATCTCTTCTGCGATAGAAAACTGGTTCTCCAAATCCTCAGCATGAGCCCATCCTGCAGGTCGAGCCAGAATTTCGCTCCGAAATGTAAATTTCCGTTTCAATACGGCCTTTCCCGAGACATTCGGTCCATCTCTCAACGTATGAAGAGTGGCCGGATGAGATTGCTTTGAGCCCGGATCAGCTAAAAAAACAACTTCCGCCTGCAAACCCTTGGCTTGATGCACCGTCATGATCCGAACACTATTCCCCATGGGTGCACTGGCAGAAAAAGCTTCCATCTTAAGCGTTTCCCGCCTGTATAATTCCAATTCCTCTACGCAGCGGCCAATGGTGTAGCCCTGCTGCTGCCAGTCTCTAAACATGGCTCCGACCTTGAGCATCATGCCTTTAGCAAGATCAGGCTCCTCAGCTAATTGCATGGCGCTTTCGAGGCCGATAAGCACCATCACACGCTCAAATGCATCGGCAGGAGCCAGTTCGAATAAACATGTTCGCGCTTTCCGTAGCAGCTCCGCCGAACGAGCAAGGTGCGCAGGACCTTCCTCTTGCGCTTCGACTAATGCCTCCAGTTGGTATCCGGCAGATACATAGTCGAACAAGTCCTGATCACTCACTCCGAACAGTCTGCTTCGTAGCGTCGCAACGAGAGCCACACCATTATTGGGATCATACAGACAACGCAAGACGTCGCTAATCAAAACCAACGCATCCGACATCTTTGACGCCGCACCACCGGTTACCCCTACAGGAATTCCTGCGCGACTCAGTTGAGATACATAAAAAGGAATATTGGACGCTGTGCGCACTAGGATCAGAAAATCCTCGAATTTGAGACCTGAAGAAGCTCGAAGACGTGATATATGCTCTGAAAAAGCATGACATTCTGCTATCAATCGGGGCTCTTTCGGAACGTAGCGCAAATCGCCCATGCGAATCGTGACTATTGCAGGTTCATCTGGCGCGAGTTCATCTGGCAAGCGTCCCTTCCAAGCATTCAAATCTTCCCAAGGTGCCTGAAAAGGTGCGTCCTGCGCAGTGAATAGACCAGACACCGTGCGATTAATCCAATTACAAATACGCTCATCTGACCTAAAGTTGACCGACAGTTTGAGATCTAATCCATTCTGTTTCCGAATACTTTCTCTAACCAAATGAAACGCTTGGAAATCTGCCTTTCTGAAACGATAAATAGACTGCTTGTCATCTCCCACGAGAAAAAGCCGACCAGGTATGAGCGTGGATTCAGACCAATCTTTTTGATCTGGATCGATGCTGCACAAATAGAACAGCATCGCCGCCTGGACTGGATCCGTGTCCTGAAATTCATCGACCAGAATATGGCGGTATTTTTCCTGAAAATGAGACCGAGAAACGGCATCTTCCTTCAGCAGACGCATGGACTCCGTCAGTAGGTCCTCATAAGTCAGTTTCCCGGATGCGAACCGCATCTTCCGATACGCATCGACGGCTACTCCGGCAAAATTGAGAGCCATATCGTTGATCCACTCTTCCCATTTCTCAACGAACGGCATTACATCTGAGCCCACGAACTCAAGCAACGAGCGATTCTTGCCCAGTTCTTCTTTTCCCTTCTTCAATTGTCCGGCCAACGTATGGCCCGCACTCTTGGAAGCACCCCAGGAATTTAGAGTGACGGCAAATTCTGGATTGTCAGAATCCTTGTATGCCTTCTTTAGCAACTTGAGGAGATGAACTTGAAAAAACGGATCGGTTTGATCTCCGCTCTCCATCAGGTTTAGAATGGAGAGTAGGGCGGAAAGCAATGCGTCCTTTTTCCGATATTCGGGTAAAAGAGGCTCTAGAACGTTCAGATAGTCTTTAAGGGTTTGGAATACCCCCTCGGAAGACGGTTTGATAGAGCCTGACCCCTCAAACTGGACTGTTGAATTTCCAGAAAGAACCCCGAAGAGATCAAATAGGGCGCTTGACGGAATTTCTGCCTTTTTTAGCGTTCTTAAAGTGTCTCTACCATCGCCCTCGGCTGCTTCCATGAAGGAATTCCAAAACTCAAGCCGGAGTCTTTCTTCGTCGCGATCGTCTATTTGCTCGAAGTCGGCGGGAAGCCCCATTGAAAGGGCCCTTTGCCTTAGCAGACGCGCGCAAAACGAATGAATGGTGCCAATAAATACGTCCTCAGCATGACGCACGGCTTCATCTAATCGTTCTTTCTCCTGAGCCCATAAAGCAGCACTTTCCTCAGAATCTGACTGAATACGCTCTTCAACGTGGCGCTGAGCTTTCATTAAGCCCTCAAAAAACCGCTGCCTTAGTTCACCGGCCGCTTTTTTGGTGAACGTGATGGCCACTATTTCATCGGGCGCTGAACCGCCGCGAAGAAGGGATAACATGCGCTTTACCAAAACCGTTGTTTTTCCGGAACCAGCGCCGGCCCTGACAATGATGGTTTTGTTCGGTACAAAGTCCATATCCGAACTAATCGGAACCGTAAAGTCACGACTACCTCGAAGTAGGCATCGAATTGGTTCGTCAACTGGAACGGTATGCTTGGGGTTGATTGCGGTCATGACTGAATCCATTTAGAGCTGTATGACCAGTTTGAATAGATTCCTTGTAGGTCTCCATCGGGGGCCTCAAATTTTTCTTTGAGACGCGCTTTTCGTTTCGAAAGGTCACCACATACATCCTTGAAACTGCAGTAGGTGCACTCAGAAGACCCAGCAGCCTGCACAAATGCGCCATCCTTGTAC
>DKOG01000279.1 GCA_002469915.1 Bacteroidetes bacterium UBA7368 | reverse complement strand
CGGTTCGAATCCGCCCGTCACCTCCAAGGGTTTGGTGTGGAAATAGCCACATCAGCCTTAAAACAGCCTCTTTCAGCTTAGCTGAAAGGGGCTTGTTTGTTACAGACTTCGTCTGCGTCACCAGGAAATGACACAATACTGTTGTCAAAACTGATGAACAATCTGATGACGGCCCGTGGGTACAAGAGCAGAGGTGCCCTATGCCCAGTTTATTCAAGCGAGGCGACCGATACTACGTTGCTTTTTATAGTTCCAAAAAAAGCCCACCAAGGAAGCAAGTCTCGCTTCGGGTGAGCGGATATAAGGCGGCCAAAGCCAAGTCAGCCAGTTTAATAGCGCAATACGAAGGCGGGTCGTACTGCCCTTGGGCTCCCTCGGTAGAAGTGAGCCCTGTCTCGCTACAAGGGGCGGCAAAGGAGTTCCTACAAACTCGAAGCAATCTTTCTCCCCAGTCTATCCAGAAGTACCACTCAGTTTTGGGGCAATTTGTTCGTTTTGTAGGAAGCGATGTCCAGGTCAGGGACTGTACAGGGACGATAGTTCAGTCATTCATCGATTCGGGTAATCGAAAACCCATAACGAAGAAGACCTATTCAACAACACTGTCCCCCTTCTTTAATTGGTGTATCGGGATAGGTATGATGAGGACAAACCCAATTAGTTCGATCAGGCTTCCAAGCGTACAAAAGGGATTGCCGAAAACACTATCAGAGGAAGAAGTGTCATGTCTGCTCAAAACAATCGGCAGTTATGATCAGGATAGTAATAGATTCCCCGATGGTACTGTGCTGTGGATGCAACGCGCTGTGCAGGTTGCTTTGGTTCTTGGGCTGCGGGTGTCTGAGCTATGTCAACTTAAATGGGAAGATATTGACTACAAGAACCGGACGATTCGCGTAGGCGGAAGGGCTGGGTTCAAGACAAAGAACTCCAAAACGAGATTGCTACCTCTCACCAAAAACCTCATGGACGTACTTTCAACTTCTAAGACGACTTCGGCTTTCGTTATATCGTCGTCGACAGGTAAAGGCTTGTCTGGGCACTACTTATCGACTCGCTTTAAGTATTTTTGTAGGTTAGCAGACCTACCAAGGCACATATCCTTTCATTCTCTTCGGCACACAACCTGCACTCGGCTAATTCAGTCGGGGGCTTCCCTCGAAGTTGCTCGCCGCTTCATGGGCCACTCCTCAGTCAGTGTCACCCAGAGATACATACACATTTGTGATGAGCAATTCTTCAGGGCAATCGAACATGCAGAATCCAACGAATCAAATTAAGGATCATGGCTCCCATCAAAAAACTGATGTGCATGCAACGGAAATGATCAAGGAAATCGGGGCGGGAATTTGGGACGAGGTGCTAAGATCGAGGCAGAGAATACGGAAGTGGCTTGAGCAAGAGCAATTGGGGACTGTGAAAGCCTACTTATCGCTTCTTCGCGAAGGGAAAACAGAGTTATACGGCAGGCCAACAACATTCGAAATGGCACCCCATTTCCTGGCACCAATTGAGATTGCTGAAGACGATATGAAGGCGGTCGGCTTCATTTACATAGTGTTATTGATAGACGGTTGGCACCAATTCAACAGGTATTTATCGGGTCAACTAGGTGCCGATCAAGATGAGCACGATAGAGAGATCGAGTTGCTATTAACAAAACTGGAGGCCTTCAAGGAAGATAACAAGGCACTGAACAACCACATTGGTGCGTCCAATCAGGTCATACTGAGGTACCGGGAGAAAACGAAGGCCCTTTCCCTTCGTGACGGAAAGCCGACAAGGGAGGACATGTATGACGTGTTAGATGAGACAAAAATGATTAACGGCAAACCCAATTGGTCGGCGATGGGAAGAGTCCTGGGGATTGACGCGAAAACCGCCAAGAAATGGGCGCAGGACCTACGTGTAAATATTAAATAGGGAATTATCCGAAATAACTCGGAATTCGGAATGGCACCCAATTTCTAATAGGCAGCTTGAGAATACAACTACAAATCAGGTCAAGCCAAAATGTCAACGCCAATCAACTTAGTCTTATCAAAACTCAAAAAGGTTTCGGGATGCTACCCATCATGGACTTCTCGCTGTCCAGCGCATCAAGACAATAAGCCCTCACTCTCTATTCGGGCGGGAAAAGACGAAATAGTACTACTTCATTGTCACGCGGGGTGTTCTACGGAGAGCATAGCCGAATCGTTAGGCCTGGAGATGTCAGATCTATTTCCAGGGACACTCGCGTCGACTCGTAGTCTTGAATACACGGCTGATTACACAGACGAAGAAGGAACGCTCATCCATCAGGTCCTCAAATACCGATTGTCAAACGGGGAGAAAACATTTCGACAACGGCAACCGGACGGAAACGGAGGGTGGATATGGAATCTCAAGGATGTTCGGAGGGTCCCATACCGACTTTCACTTGTGCTTGATGCCATCAGCCGAGGAGAAACTGTCTTCATCACAGAAGGCGAGGGAGACGTTCGCACAATCGAGTCTTTTGGACACGTGGCCACCTGCTGCTCAGGGGGCAGCAAATCCTGGAAGCAGGAATTCAGGGATTATTTCGACGGTGCCTACGTGATACTGTGTGGTGACAATGACTCGCCAGGTTTCGATTATCTCCAGTCCGTTGCGAGGAGCTTGACATCAGCAGCATCTATAAAACGAATAGACCTCCCACTGTTGGTCAACGACGTGTCAGAATGGAAGGAAAAAGGAGGAAACAAGGAGGCTTTCGATGGAATGGTGTGTTTCGCTTCAGACTATGAAGTCGAGACTGAACTCCTTGATGGCGACATAGCGCCACCAACAGCGGATCACTATTCACTACCCTTAGGGGAGGGTGAAATGATGAAGATGATTCCGATGTGGGGATATGAGACACCACCTGATAGAACATGGCTCGTGGACCAAGTATTGCCTGAGGGTCACACAACCATTATTGCGGCAGACGGCGGTACGGGAAAGAGCTATTTGGCACTCTGTCTGGCCTTCTGCACCATAAGTGGGCTAGACTTTTTTGGCAGGGAGACCCAGGAAGGCAAAGTGCTGTTTGTTGATTATGAGCTAGATGACATTGAGCATAAACGACGATGGAGCCAGATTTTAGCTGGATTTGGCACTGATCAAAACAATCCTGCACTTATTGGGCAATTCTACTACATACGCCCCAAAGCTCCCCTCAGCGATCCAAGTGTCATTAAGCAAATTGTAGATCTCGTTAGAGAGAATGATATCAAGCTCGTGATTTTGGATTCACTTACCATCGCTCTTGGTGCGGATGCTACAGATCAAAGAGACGTTACGAGAGTCATGAATGGTCTTCGTGAGTGGGGGACGGTACTTGCCATCGATCACGTTAGCGGAAGAGTGGCAAAGGGCAATGTCGATTCTGCCACGCCATTCGGATCGGTGTTCAAGAAGAATATGTCTCGCTCGATGTTGGCGCTAACGAAAGTCGACGGAGGAGGGCAGTTGCTGAGTAGTAACAAGAATAACTTCGGACCGGAGCAAGATCTTATCGCCTACGAGATGACCTTCAGTGACGACGGGAAAATGGTGAGCTTTAAGAGTCGAGAACTAACCCACGAGTCCATGATTGGGGCGCTAGACAAGATCTCGACATATGATATCACCTTCCTCGCCTTGTGCGAACTCTCAGCCGAGAACCCTAATGGATTAGTGAGTGCCTCTGAAATCGTCGGGTGGAGGATTCAGCATGACCAAGAAATATCTGAGCGAACTGCAAGGAATCACTTTTCAACCTTGAAGCGAAGGGGCAAAGCGGAGAATGTCGCGTCTGATCAGTGGAAGCCTATTCTCAAAGACTCATCACTCACTGATCACGCCCCACTAGGGGTAATGAATAGTGATCGACCGGCGAACCCAAGCCAACATATGTTTCAAGAGGGACAAAGGGTCATTTCTCCAAAGGGACATGGTACAATTGTGGAAGCCAAACTTTCGACACAGGGAAAGCTGCCAGTTCGGCGCGACAACTCCATGGATGTAGATTACTTCCTACCTTCCGAGTTGAAGCCGTCTCTGTCGTGAACCAACAATCGTGGATAGATATGAGATATGTCCTAGTTCTCTTAGCGTTGTGCTTGCAGTCACCTTCTGTGTCGACAGCTCAGGTGAATGAGTCAAGGGTGGCCAGTGAAAGAGATAGTCTTCTTGTTCGAATGGATGCATTAAGAGCCGAGGCAGACTCCATTTCAGCATTGATTGACCTGACAAAGAAAGACATTCAACTCCTAGCCCAAGTCCCGCCGGACAGTAGTGAGAGTTTCGTAAAGGGAAAGGCCCATTCTAAAGTCGTCGTGTATTCAGAGCCTTCTTCTCGATCAGTGCCTATCGATACGCTTAATGTTGGGGACGAAGTGGATTTGGTTTCTGTCGTCGAAGGATACATTAAGGGACGGTCATCCAAGGGTGTCGGCTATTTCTTTTCATCGGCTGTTCGGATCGACGATGCTTCTTATGACTGGTTGAAAGAACACCTAGGATCTGAAAGTGCCTTTGCCCTAGTCGAGTCTAGGTTGCGCGTGATGTCCGACAAACAATCAGGCTATGCGAACGAGTTGTTTCTGAGACTGCGTAAATACGAAGGACTCATTCTATGGGTAGAAACTTCATCTGCTAGAGACAAAACTGACATTACCTATTCAGTTGGATCGACTACTGAACAGGCGAAGTCTTATGGGTCTCCATGGCGGCGACTTGAAAGATATGCCAAGCCTGGTGACTTCGTGACCCTGTCCGCACAAAGAGGCGCAGAGAGCGGGGGTGTTTTTGTGGAAATGTTGTACAACGGGGCACAAATTGACTACGCATCTTCTCGCGGGGAATTTGTAATCGCGTCAGCATCTGGCTCCATTCCGAAGAACTAGGTAACCCCCTGCGACTCCGTTGAATTGGAAATCTGCTTCTACTTGATGCGTTGACAGGGTCGGGGAATTTGATTCCGAATAAGCCGTTATTGGTTGACATTACTTGGTCCCGTTTGCTCGTGAAAACCCTCAGGCCAAGGACCTGGTTTTTATACGAGGGATATCGAGTACTTGGCCTGAATTATATGCTCTATTCGAAGACGAATATGGGTCGTGTCACTTGCCTTGAATTTGTTTTCTTAATGCCGACAAAGTGATTTGTGTTTTCTAATAGAGACGAATATGTTGGGCGCACACAATTGGCACTTCAAAGGATTTGATGGCATCGTATAAGGAGCTAAATCGTAATGTTTACGCGGTCATGGCTACTCATTTACTTCAGTTTGCCCCTCAATAGAAGGAGTAGTCGTTACAATCATGTTTGAGCCGCCGGATAGTGATTCCCATAGCGACTGGGGGATTTACGTCTAGCATTCGCTCACTTCAATAGTACGATCTGTCTCGTTTGAACAAAAGAGCCCGCTTCTAATCGGACTAAGTAGGTACCCGAGGAGAGTCCTATGGCGTTGAAGGTGACGGTATGTCTACCTGCGCCCTGGGCAGCCATATGTACAATAGTCGCTACTTGTCGTCCCAACAAACCAGTCAACTGCGCGTCACGGGTGCAGGTAGAACACCTTGCTAACAATCTTCCATTTACCGTCGAACTTGACGAGATTAAAGAAATCCGTGAAACGATGCCCAGTCCAGTTGTCCGCGTCAACACGGACGCTCGCGCATGTACCGACAACGTCAATCGAACTGATTTGCGTCTTAATGTCCTTGGCCGCACCGTTGTTGTCATTCCAGTCAAACAGTCCTTGAATCGGCCCACCGAAAAGATCATTGCCTACATACCCATAAATGGTCGCGCCATCATGGAAGGCTGGCTTCATCGCAGCGCCCTTTCCTGTGCGGGCTCCCTCGATGTAGTGTTGGAGGGACTGCGTGATGGCATTGACTTCGTCGACATATGTTGGCTCGGACATGGATAATCCTCTTGCAGATTGTTTAGGGTTCTTGAAACGAACTCGCTTTTCTAGTGTTGCGAGCGCACGCCTGAAAAACCCCACTGTGAAGAGGTAGTTCCAAGGCCCCTTTTTATTGATCAGTTCTGTTTTGTAGAGACCGATTATGCATTCGGCAAGTGCATTGTCGTAGGAATCGCCACGACTTCCAACTGATGGTTCTATGCCTGCTTCCGCCAGTTTCTCTGTGTATCGGATGGACAGATACTGCACACCCCGATCGCTATGGTGAACCAGCTTTTCGTGCTGCGCTTGTGGTTAATATTTGAGCACACTGCGAGTCTGAGATCCCTTGTCGCTCGTGACGGTCACGAAGTAGACTCCACTTGTAAAGTCTTTTAGGTCGACCGGCAGGTCTATGAGCCCGCCAGGAAGCACAACACTTTTGACTGAGAGTCTTTCGCCAAGCACATTGTACAGTGAAACCGTTGCCATGGTAGGGGACACCGTGCTAACTCTCACTGAGAAGGGCCCGGTAGTTGGATTGGGGTAGACAGTTTCTATCTGAAGCCGCTGTGGGAGAGGCTCATTTTCCACATGTGTAGCCGTTCCAAACAACCTACCGGCAAGAGATTGGTCAAGTAAAAATGGATTGATGTTGCCTTGGTGCTTACGGATCAACCCGCTTCTGCGAATCTCTTTTCCAGAAGGAACGTCGGTTGCTGCCCAGGCAACAAGCGTCTGCTTTTGGCCATCAAAAAAGGAGGTGTTTGCCGCTTGTGAATAGATCGTATTGAAATAAAACACTGCGTGTGCTACATCTCCCTTAACTGATTCACGGGGTTCAAACCTACCTGACGCATACTCACTATATGTGTCAATATCTGAAGTAGGAATAGTTGTTTGAGACGATGCCCCCATAAACCAAGTCTGGGTTTGGTCATCGGGAATCTCGGCGTACGGATGATTACTTCGGGTTGAATTGACGTTGTCCTTCGCAGGAAAAAGGAAGTGCATATCGCCTCGTTGAGGTTCGCTTGCAGCACCCATGCTTTGGGGCCACGAATGTTCGGCATTAATACCACCGTTAAACATGACGGTACTTGCATCACCACTTGAATATGCAACTGCAAATCCCGTATAAATGCCCCGTACAAACCCATCTGAATCTAGATCAACTTTTGAGTACATCGTGTCGCGAGCAACGTCATAACCCAGCGTTTTGGCGGGTGTATACGCACCCTGTAAGCTCTCCAGAAGCGCGGTGCCAGCCTCTCCGTCAAAAAGCTTACCCGATACCCCAACAAAGAGATCGCGACTCACGGACAATCCCTCTGCGTCGGTGGCGGTTACCGTAAATCGGTAAATATCAGGCGTGATACTGGTAGTCCAAACGAAGGCCGAGTTTACGATGCTGGCATCTAGATTGGAGGGCTGAACTGAGTATGACGAAATGGGCAATCCTTCGGGGTCGAACACTGTAAATGGCAATGAAATTGAGGTACTTCCATTTACTAACGTATCTGGTGGAGCTACCGTAAATACTGGTGTTCGAGCTTGAATAGCGGATGTCACAGTGATGGTAACCGAAATAGATGCCGTGTCGGCACCATCAGAAACTGTTACCGTAAATGTATTTGTACCAACGTGATTTTCGAGGGGAGTCCAAGTGAAGACTCCTGATGCAGTATCAATGACTGAACCTACTGGAAGACCGATACCTCCAAAAGAAAGTGGGTCAGAATTAGCATCCGTTGCAGTGTACTGTATTTGAACTTCAGTTCCAGCAACGGCAGAACTTGCTAAAACAGGTGAGACAAATTCAGGAAAGGAATTGCCTCCACCATCCGTGACCGTAAATACGTTTGCGAATGATTGTCTAGAAGCTGAACAGGTCCAGTTGGATTTATTTCCAATTTCTGACAAAAGATCTGATTTTGACCCAGAAGTCGATCCAGTATATCGGTGATTATTTCCAGTGCATTCGGCTACAGCGACAGCAGTTGAACCATTTACCAATCCCGTGGGAAGGGCTGAGGTATTCGAAGTGGTGGCATCAGATTGCCAAATCCCGTCCCCTTCAAAATTAAGTCCATAGATAAACGCAGGGGACGCAATAGTGCCTTGGAAAGCTAACAGTTGATCTCCAGACTCAGAAAACCGTGGCGCACCACCTACGGTATCAATAATGACTACAGTGCCTTTGGAAATCGTACCAGTAGCCGTGTAGAATAACTCATCTTCATTTGTACGAAACGCACCAGATGCGAGCCACCCATGATCCACAAACCCGATAACCGTTCCTTGTGGTATATCTACGAGCGCGACAAAGGCAAATTCATCAGGGTTAACAGCGTTGGCTCCAATAATGGCAATGTCACCGACAGAAAGTGTCTGTGCACTTGCAAGTGGTAACCTGAATAGAAACGCTAGAATTAGAAGAAAAGAAAACTTTGTCATAACCGTCAACAATTATTTATTGACTAGGAATTATGAATCCTTTCCGTCAGTGTCAAGGGGGAAACCCCACATTATGCACATGGACCAAAGATTAGAAATTCAACACCTAGTGGCTCAAGCCATTGACGCCAAGTGTAGAAGAGGCGAGATGCTTGAAGTATTCCGCCTGTCAGAGCGATTAATATCTCTCGCGTCAAATGATCCGAGGGTTAAGGAGCTAATCCACCTTCTGGTTGCCACGCCCGGAGAAGACGAAGAGGCTTACGTGGACTATCTAAAAGACTTGGCTATCTAGAAAACTGAGTTCATAAAAATAGGGCGCGTATCAGAAGGGGGTAGCCGTCACTCTAGACGGTCTTCGTTACCCCCAAACCACCCCCAATTCTAGTAGAAAGAACGTGCATTTATCTGGTTAGGTCGACGGAAAGTAGTGGGTAAAGATTGGTGATGGAATTAGGCCGAGAGTCTTGAAGGACGCTGCATCATTACAAATGCCCATAGAATATTGTTCTTCCTGTTCGTACGGACTGGGCTAGATCAAGGAGGTTTTCGATCTTCACGATCTTCCAATTTTCGCCAGATTCTCCAGAGTCGATCTTCCACATCATTAACTCCAGATGCGGAGCGGTTACCCCACCTCTACTAGATGTGTACACCCTCAACCTCAGAACATTAGGCTCTTGACCTATTACCAAGGTTGAGTCCAGCTGTAATTCTCTGGAACCGAAACTGCTGAACAACCAAGAGATATCGTAGCTATTAATTTCGACATTCGATTCTCCATACTGCCACCATTCGCTAATCCAGTTCCGTATGCGATCCACTGCAGCCTCTTCAAAGGACTCAACCGACGAAATAACCGTCTCCCCCATAGATGTAGATGATTCCAGCATTTGTTTCTGGAGACGGTACATCGGACTATTTTGATCGAGTTGTTGGACCTCTTTGTCAACTCTAACTCTGATACTGTCCAACTGATATGTCATCTCTGCAACGACTTCATTTGTGACTATCTCAGCCCATTGACGAGATATATTGCTCAAATCCACATATTTCTCTAGCCCATCAAGATCTCTGTTGTTTAGGGATTCCAATAGCCCCAAGAGCTCCTCTTCTCCCGGCTCTTTTTCCGCCTGACCAGAACACCCAACCAATTGAACTAGGAGTAGTGGGATGAGAAGGACATAATTCAACCACGCGGGAATAAGAGTGAAAGCAGCTACGGTAGTGTCTCTCAACTTTGTGTCCTGAAAAGATTTACTTGTAAGTCGCTATGCCTCGTTTCCAAAAAAAGGACACTGGGCGAAATGGTTAGGTCGTATTCATAAAGAAAAGCTCCACCACCACTTGACCTGACACCTGAAAGCGTCAACATCCTCTCAGTTTCATTTGTCACATTATTTCTTCGTTCCCAATCCCGGCAATTGACGTCGGTAATCTGCCAGACGGAATCCCAACGGCCTTCCAACTGAAACTCACCGGCAATATCGGCGCAGTCCTCAAGCGGAAGCGCAATTTGATGAAAGGTATAGTTTGCAATCAAACACAAAATATCCTCCTGTATGGTTTCTCTTTATAGTGTTGTGGCTAGGCTCGGCATTCTTGGTTGGTAATTGTGCGGCTCAGCGCGATGAGTCACAAACGGGCTTTTTCCTACTGAGTCTTGCGTTTAGCCCACTAGTCGGATTTGCAGTTTTACTTATTATGGCGAACAAGAAACATTGACACTCTCTGATGCGATTGGACTAGTTTATGGGGTTGGTGCCGTTATCTCCGGAGTACTCCTTGTGGCTACTGGACAGTTTCTCAACGTTATCAGCCTAATTGAGTTAAACACTAAAAAAACAGCATTAATAACCGAACGAATTCTGGAGGCCTTGAAGTACCCTTCTCGTTCGTTTTGAAGCAGGAGACTTCGTTGAAACGTAGAAATCATTATGCTGAAGTGACTATCTACTTACTTCCAGAAGCGCAATGAAACGCAGAAAGCCGCGAAAACCCCTCGCTGAGTACCGCCCTGATTTAGCATTACAGTGGCATCCTACTCGGAACGGGCAACTAACCCCAATGGATGTAGGGACTGGAACGAAAAGAAAAGTATGGTGGAAATGCCCAGAAGGAGATGATCACGAATGGGAGGCTTCAATTAGCAGTCGAGCAAGCGGTAGAGGCTGTCCGTTCTGTGCAGGATACGGGGTTTCCTACACAAATTCTCTGGCCGAAACGTATCCAGAGGTTGCTGCAGAATGGCATCCCACAAAGAATGGCTCACTTACTCCACGGGATATTGTTCACGGGTCGGACAAAAGAGTATTCTGGAAATGTCCCAAGGGAGAGGATCATGAATGGGAGGCGGTCATCGTTTCACGAACACGACTTGGCTCGGGTTGTCCACAGTGTAGAGGCTTGGTTGCTTCAGAGGATAACAACCTTGCAGATGCACATCCAGAACTAGCTGCGCAATGGCACCCATCAAAAAATGGAAGCCTTGAGCCATTTGAGGTAACTTCCAAATCCAAAAAGAAAGTATGGTGGAAGTGCCCTAGGGGTATTGATCACATATGGCAGGCTGTTGTTGGAAGCCGTGCCGCTGGTCGTGGTTGTCCTTTTTGCGCTAACCAGAGACTATCCGTAACGAATAGGTTGTCATCTATCCGCCCTGACTTGGTAAGTGAATGGCATCCTATCAAAAATGGGAATTTGACTCCAGATGATATTACTGCGGGAGGTGGGCACGTAAAGCACTGGTGGCAATGCTTAACTACATCACATCACGAATGGCAGGCAACGGCTTCGGATAGAATAGCGGATCACGGTTGCCCCTATTGCTCAGGAAATAAGTTAGCTCCCGAAAACTCAGTTGCAGCCGTATCTCCAGAGCTAGTAGAAGAATGGGACTACGAGAAGAACGCACCGGTTAGACCGAATCAAGTATCTAGAGGGTCCAATGTAAAGTATTGGTGGAGGTGTAAGGCCGACCCGACGCACTTATGGGATGCAGCACCTCATTCCAGAACGAATGGACACGGCTGTCCTGAGTGTACTCGCCCGTTTCGGAGTTCAAAGGGAGAAATGAAGTTGCTTGAACTCATTAGAAGGGAATTTCCAGAAGTCGAGGTGATTCATCATGCCAAACCAGTTTGGTTGGGGAGGATGCACTTTGACATATACCTTCCGGACATAGGGGTGGCGATAGAGTATCAGGGTCGACAACACCTAGAGCCCGTAGAGTTCTTTGGAGGGGAAAAGTCCTTCGAGCTTCAGAAGAAGAGAGATATAAGGAAGCGAGAACTTTGTGAGGCTAACAACTGCTACCTTTTCGAATATGCGAAGGGTTGGAGCTTGGATAGGCTTTTGGGAGAAATAGAATCTGTAATCAAGTCAACCCCATCGTAAAGTAGCGCCAGCGAACCTCACCACGCGGCTTACAATATTCCTACGCCATAAATCTCAATTGCTTTTTTTTGGATCTGGATGAAGCTCGTATGACTTTCTCAGACAGTCTGGAAAACCCATGTTGAAAAATAGCGCTCGTATCAGAAGGGGGTAGCCTGCTTGTCTAGATTCAAAAAGTACCCCCCTGCCCCCTCTTGGGATTAGTGCTGTAAGAAGGCTACATTGAGTAGCGATTGACGACCTACTGTTGTCAAAACTGATGAAACATTAACCAACCACTGGTTCACTCATCAGGCGAGGCTGTTGGAGGCCAACGAGTTATACGCCTATCCCGAGTGGCTAGGCAAGGGTCTGCAAAACCCTGTACGGCGGTTCGAATCCGCCCGTCACCTCATAAAGCCTTCGGCTTGGTACAACGTACCGAGCCGGAGGCTTTCCTAGTTTAGTGCGCGGAAGAGAACAAGGTTCAAACGAAGAATGCGCAGCATTCTGACTAATTAGCGCCCAGGGCGCGAATAAATCCGCCCGTCACCTCCATGAGGACGGTATGGCAATAGCCATTACGCCCATTTAACATAGCCTCTTAGAGCAAATCGCTTTAAGGGGCTTTTTTTAAACGGACCTCGGCCACGTCTGGATTTGACGACAAAGTGTTGTCAAAACTGTTTTTAGTGGTTCTGTCAGGTACAGACACCGTGTACCATGGCAAGCTTGTATAAAAGAAGAGATAACTACTATCTCGCCTTCCACCAGAGTGATCAGATACCAACCCGTAAGCATGTATCGTTAAGAGCGTCATCTTACAAAGCGGCTCAACACAAGGCGGCCCGGCTGATTGCGACCCATGGCGGCTTTTGGTGCGCTGAATCAACTTTTTGCATTTCCTTGACTTGTTTGATAGTCTCTGAGTCTCATTATCTCATATTCACTTTTAGCCAAAAGACATGAATCAGTTGATAACAGTCGCCCTTATCGCCCTGTTTTTCCTCAGGGGATCACCATTGGCGCTGACGGCATCGTACGCTGCAAGGACGTGCCGATTGGAACGACGCAGACTATAGGGTCTACTTTAGGGTCTGATACGTATGAGGTGGTGGATCAGGACCTACTGGTGCAGAGAAGAGCCGAAGCAGCTGATCTCTCAAAAGCCTGTGTGTCTAATGTGACGGATATGAGTTGGATGTTTGTGGACACCACCTTCAACCAGGACATTGGCGGCTGGGATGTGTCTAATGTTACGGATATGTCTTTTATGTTCAGGATGGCCCACTCCTTCAACCAGGACATCGGCGGCTGGGATGTGTCCAACGTGACGAATATGGGTGGCATGTTACGTGCCAACTTCTTCAACCAGGACATCGGCGGCTGGGATGTGTCTAATGTGACGAATATGGGTGGCATGTTTTCTCAGGCCACCTCCTTCAATCAGGATATCGGTAGCTGGGATGTGTCTAATGTGACGGAGATGAGTGACATGTTTTCCAGTGCCACCTCCTTCAATCAAGACATTGGCGGCTGGGATGTGTCTAATGTGGCGTATATGTTTGAAATGTTCCGGAATACCACCTCCTTCAATCAGGACCTTTCGTCGTGGTGTGTGTCATTAATCTCATCGCTTCCTCCGGATTTCGGCTATAACTCATCCCTTCAGAACTCTAACCTGCCGGTCTGGGGCACATGCTCTGTGGCAGGCGTAGACACCGAGTCCTTTGAGCTACCTGAGACTGTTGTCTTAAAGGCAGCCTACCCCAACCCGTTTAACCCGACTAATACTGTTACGTACGGCTTACCTGCAGTTGCAGAAGTGCGCATCACGGCAACAGACCTACTTGGCAGACAGGTTGCTACGTTGGTGTCAGGAGAGACGAAGGCAGCTGGCTACCATACGGTACAGTTCAATGCTGACGGCCTTTCTTCGGGTACTTACCTGATCAGAATGGAAGCAGGAGACTTCGTGGCGACCCAGAAAGTGGTGCTGCTGAAATAGGGTGCGAATTCCTGACTGGAGTAACTGCAACCCCTAACCTTGGCTTCACCCCCTTACCCCGGAGTACTATCGCATGACCATTACAGGCCCTTTGACAGCCGATTGGCCCCGTGGGCCGGTCGGCTGTTTTCATTAACCAAAATAGTACTAGAGGAAGGGCGTCCATGGTTATAGGACGCATTTTTACCTGCAGAGGAGGAGAAGAGTATTTCGACATTGATGGGCTTGCTGAGGCTGTTTCGCCTCGACAATATTCTCCGTGCAAAAAACATATAACGCTCAGCACCCCTGTGGTTCTGACGGATAGTCGTGTAGGGGATAACCCCATCGCGCATGACGGGCATTTCTGCCAAGGTGTGCCATAATTAGGCGTCAAGCGTGTTTTTTAGGTGTTGATTTCAGGGTTTTAATTGTAATTTGTGTTTTAATTCTATATTTAGATGAAGAAACCCCCTTGCTTGACAAGTAAAATTAAAAGTCGAACAAGGGGAAACAATGAACAACAGATCAGCCATTGCCGCCTTTCTTTTTGTTGCTGCAATGACCGCGTGTGCTACAGAAACTGCTGAAACGATAGTTGATCAGTCCTCCGACAAGTGGAAAATAGAGGCTTTTTCGAGTGCAGCCTCTCAGCAAATTGCAGATGGTGCAACTGTTCTTGATAAGGATGGAACTGTTTTGAGGGAAGGCTCTAATGGCTGGACGTGTATGTCTGGAAGTCCCAAGGATGAGCCTGATGGAGGATGGGATTCCGTTGCTCAGTCCCAGCCTGTTTGCGCGGATCAAGTTGGTTTAGAATGGATGCAAGCCTATATGACTGGTGCGTCCGTGGATGTTTCGAGAGACGCGTACCTATACATGCTTCAAGGGGATTTGGGCACTGACACTTCCGTTCCGGGGATCTATACCGAAGAAGATGCTACTTCGCCAGAAAACTGGGTAGTCTCTGGCCCTCATCTGATGTTAATGCCAAAAGATCCAACAACCCTCTCAGAGTACCCGGTTGATCCAAATAATGGCGAGCCCTATCTCATGTGGCCCGGATCACAGTACGCCCACTTGATGATACCTGTTGAGTAATTACGCTTATTGAGGAGATGCAGGTCGGATTCGGGGTATTCAGAACACATTACTTCTTTAAATCTTGGCATGTACCAAGTCGCTCAGTTTGAGACGTTGGTTTGCTCCCCGCTACTGAACAGGGCATCATCTTTAGTTAGGACGCCATTTTACTTTTACTAATACCTTTCACTAATAACTAAGTAGTACTGATTATGTCTGTAAGAACCGGCAATGTGGGTTTTCATGTTGCCTTTGCCGTACCGAACGCCGAAACAGGACGTATGGAATCATTCCTCCGCACCTGTTTTAACAAAGCTGGTCGACTCTGGTGATGTCGCAAGCTTCGGACTCCTTCGTCATGAGATTGGAGATCAGTACAACATGAACTGGTGGTTGGAGGCTGAAGACAACCTTAGTTTCTATGCTGCTTGGAGTAAGCTTGCCAAGGAACTACAAGCAAACCATATGGATGACGTTCAACAGTTGATGGATGCTACTATTCGTCATAAGGACTCCCTCGTTGACGCGTACTAAACGGATGCTGATCAACAAAACGTTTACAAAAGCCCATTTTGGGTATAATGATATGAAACAACTAACAAGATTTTTAACCCTATGCCTGTTGCTAACAGGTGTATCAGCGCTGACGGGATGCAACGAGGGAGAAAACGCTGCCAGTGATTTAGATGTAATGGAACTCATTGATGCCCACATGAAAAACTTCGAGGAAACATGGGCAACGGGTGATGGATCTCTTCTTGGGGCATTCTATGCCGAAGACGCGGTCCGAATTGCGTCTAACCGACAGAAACCCCTTTACGGTCGTAAGGCTATTGCTGATCATTTTGACCTTGGATTTGAACAAGATGCCGACGATCCGCAGCTTTCCCTCAAGGTGGTTGCGGCCCGCTCTGTGGGTAATGATCTGATATTAGCCGTTGGTGAATGGTATGGAACCTCTGAGCGCAAGGGCGCATGGTTTAATCTATTTCAGACAGACGGAGCATCCGTTATCTCACTGTTTGACAATGCCATGACGTACAATCCTACGAATGATTTGTCACAGGTCGAACGTTTATACGATGAGGAATACGTTGGGGAGGGCTCAGACATGGTTAATAGGGCTATAGAACGATATACCTCAAATTTGAATGCCGGAAATATTGAGGCTTTGGCTGAGCAAATGTTTGAAGTAGATGGTATTCAGGTCTCACACAATGGGATTTTTCAGGGTCATGAAGAACTCGTAGCTGGGATTGCTCCACCCGACGACGGTGTAACAATGACTGCTCAAGGATATGGCTACCTTCCTGTCGCTGACGATTTGGTCTTGAATTGGGGGGGCTACCATGCTAAAAATAATGAAGGTGCACTTCTTGCCTTTGGTCAGTGGGGTAATTTATTACGCATTGTCGACGGCGACATTATTCTAATAGTCGAGGCCGCGGGGGTATACTCGGGCAATTAAGGATTGCTTTATTGGTGATTGTAGTATCATAGATAAGGGCGCTCCACCTAGGTGGAGCGCCCTTATTGATGTCTATAATTATTTAGTGTAGATAACCCTTGAGAAAGCTTACGCTGTACAAGGGCGCTACTGACCAGAAGGGGCAGACATGACTCACCTTTAACCCACGTCCGGCCTTAAATCGAGTCCTTCTATACGTTATTGCCTACTGCACGGGCGGTTGCCGATTCAGCGCTGAACGGCTATTAGCTGCGCAAGTACCCTTTCCTAGCTTGCGTCCTTTTTCTTAAAGCCAAAGAATGCCGGCTGACATGAGGAGCATCAAGATCGCGGGGACCGACTTCATGATCGGATCCTTTACCTTTACATGCATTATGATGGCGCCAACCATCAAGACAGCAACGATCATAGCAGATGGCCGAATTAGATTTGGTAACCAGAAGCCAACGAGGAGCGCTATGCCCGCACCGATCTTTAAGGCGCCAACGATAAAGAAAGCGATGGAGGGCAAGCCGTACGCATCGAACTCTTCTTTAAGTGACTTAGCTTGGTCGCCTCGGTACGAGGTTGCCGATCTTGACCGAAGAAGCCATACGTTCAAAAGACCGACGGCAACAATAAGTTGAAATAAGGCGGGTATCGTAAAATCAGGCACGTTTAGTCTCGGCTTGTGATCTATAAAAAGGGGTGAAACGAAAGTGGTTTCGTGAGGTTGACCCCGTATGAATCTAATTTACCACGTTCTGAGCGTTTTGACCAGCACCCTATTTATCTTTTACGGTGCATCTTGTCTGTGGTCGGCCGCGATGAAGGCTGAATTCGAGCGTTTTGGCCTATCCCGTTACCGTTTATTGTCAGGTGTTTTGGAGATTCTTGGCGCGCTAGGTCTTGCCTTAGGTTTTTTCTTCCCCTCACTGAGGGTGGCCGCAGCAAGCGGCCTAGCTCTTCTAATGGTGCTAGTTGTGGTTCGCAGAGTCCAACAGCGCGATTCATTTGGCGAGCTTTTTCCAGCTCTTCTTTTTGCCGTTATTACCCTGTGGATTGCTTTATATGGCGCTCTTGTTGTGTTGAAAACGGGTGCCTAAGACGGTGCCACGTGCGTTTCGATGCTTCGTATCCTTATCCCCGATGGCTCATACTAGCGCTCTAAAACAACTCGGTAGTTGGCCTTGCCGCTTGCGAGGTGAGCTATGGCTTCGTTTGCTTGATCGAACTTAAATTTCTGGACGACGGGTTTGATAGCGTGCTGGCTGGCGAACTCTAACATGGTAGCGATTGTGCCGGGGCTTCCTACAGAGCTTCCCGAAATTGAAGCCTGCCCTGTTATTAAGCTAAACGCATCAATATCAAGCGGCTCTAGCGCAGCACCCACAAAATGAAGTCGCCCTTTGGGCTTGAGTGTTTTGAGGTAGAGGCTCCAGTTAAGCTTCACGTTCACGGTCGAGATGACCATGTCAAAGCAACCCTTTTTGGTCATTATTTCGGCCTCATCACGGGAGCTAACGGTGTGATGGGCTCCAAGCGAAAGGGCTTCGGTTCGTTTGTCCACGCTTGATGTGAACGCGGTCACTTCGCACCCCCAGGCACGAAGAAACTGTAGTGCGATATGGCCAAGCCCTCCAATACCGATTACCGCTATGCTGTCAGAGGGCTTGATGTCATATTGAATGAGCGGGTTGAAAACAGTGATGCCAGCACAGAAAAGGGGCCCGGCGCTCTCAAAATCAAGGCCTTCTGGAAGTTTAAATACACTTTCAGCGGATGCGCGGACCTTGTCTGCGAACCCACCATGCCTTCCAACAATGGTTTCTTGGGGGAGCGCGCACATGTTTTGGTCGTTGGAAAGGCAGGACGTACAGCTGTTGCAATAGCCGGAGTGCCACCCGAGGCCCACCTTGTCGCCAATAGCTAGGGTGCGGACTTGATCTCCGACTTGAAGGATGTGGCCAGCGATTTCGTGGCCTGGAACGAACGGGAATGTGGTTATACCCCAGTCGTTATTCAGCATGTTTAGATCGCTGTGGCAAATGCCGCAATAATCGACGGCAATTTCAACCTCTCCTGAGCCCAATACACCGGGGTCGTACTGAAACGCTTCGAGTGTTCCGCCTGCTTCTTGCGCCGCATATGCCTTGATCATAATGTCTTGATTTCTCGAGGAGTCAAACGTGCGTCTATCTAAGCAGGGAATATACTGGACATAGCGGCCACTGACGGGCAATATTCGTCTGTAGATCGTACAATCATCTATATCTATTGAAAGATCACAAGAGACGACCACCATGAATCGATCATTCTGTGCTCCGGTAACTTTCTTATTGTTGGCCTTATTTCTTTCCCAAGTCGGTGTGACCGAGGGAAACGCCTCGCCTCACAATGAGGGCCCTGTGTTTCGTATTTCCATCGCAGAAGGTCTGCACGCTGGCCCGCTAGATGGTCGGGTTCTACTGTTGATTGCCAAAAAAGAGACGTCTGAACCTCGGTTTCAGGTTACCTCTGGGGTGAACGCCATTCAATTATTTGGCCTCGATATCAACGCGTTGCAGCCAAGTGAGAGCGTGACGTTTGATTCATCTGTATTCGGGTATCCTTTTGAAAGCCTGAGCCAATTACCTCCAGGTACCTACTACGTTCAGGCTCTCGTCCATAAGTATGAAACGTTTAACCTCTCAACAGGGCATACCGTTAAGCTTCCGATGAACCGAGGTGCTGGTCAGAACTGGCGGCGAGCCCCCGGCAATCTATACAGCACACCTGTTCGGGTTGTTATCACGGAAGTATCCAATCAGGTTATTGAAATCCATATCGAGAAAGAGAATCCACCCATCCCTGCCAAGGAAGACACGGAGTACATCAAGCACATTCGCATGAAAAGCGAACTCCTGTCCGAATTCTGGGGACGGGATATCTATTTAGGAGCACATGTTCTGCTGCCGGAGGGTTTCGACGAACATCCTGAAGCCCGGTATCCATTGATGGTGTTTCACGGGCACTATCCAGATGATTTTGGAGGATTTCGAACGGAGCCACCGGATCCAGATCTTGAGCCCGATTATAGCTCTCGGTTCAGGATGGAGGGATACAATAAGATTCAGCAACAGGAAGCCTATGACTTCTATCAACAATGGATTAGTGATGACTTTCCCAGATTCCTAGCCATCGAAATTCAGCACGATAATCCATACTATGACGATTCGTATGCCGTCAATTCAGCCAGTATTGGTCCGTATGGTGATGCACTGACGTACGAATTAATTCCGTATATCGAGCAACTGTTCAGAGGACTTGGAGAGGGCTGGTCTCGCTTTACGTATGGAGGATCTACGGGAGGTTGGGAAGCATTGGCGGTGCAGGTGTTTTACCCCGACGAGTATAATGGCGCCTTTGCAGCCTGCCCTGATCCAATTGACTTTCGTGAGTACACGCAGGTAAATCTATACGAGGATGATAACGCGTATTTCTACCCAGCCGATTTTAAGCGGCTGGCACGGCCTGGGCATCGCGATTGGCTAGGGCAGATTCAAGGAACGGTCCAGGATTACAATCACTATGAACTAGCACTCGCAACGAACACTCGTTCGGGTGATCAATATGACGTGTGGCAAGCTGTTTATTCTCCGATGGGAGACGATGGGTATCCCAAACCTATTTGGGATAAATATTCAGGCAAAATCGATAAGGAAGTGGCCGCGTACTGGAAAGAAAACTTTGACCTTAATTACATCATGCAGCGGGACTGGAAGGAAATTGGTCCCAAACTGGAGGGCAAAATCCACATTTATACGGGGGATATGGATAATTACTACTTGAATAACGCGGTGTATCTAGCCGAGGAGTTTCTCGAGGGTACCACGGATCCCTATTACGCTGGTGACATCGATTACGGAGATAGAGCAGAGCATTGCTGGAATGGTGATCAGGAAAACCCCAACGCAATCAGCCGGTTGCGCTACAACACGATGTACCTTCCCATGATCATGGATCATATCCAACGATCAGCTCCGGAGGGTGCAGATCTGACCAGTTGGAGGTACTAGTGAGGCCCCGTTTCTGGGTCGGTGAGTGCAAGGTTACACGTGAAACCAACTTCTGCTCGCGGAAACAGTATTTCAGGTAGTAGATCTTTAAACGGAAACGATTATGTCCTCTCGATCCAGAAATAACAGTAATAAAAAATAGATGCTTGTCGCGTTTTCCGTTGTCGGAGCGGGCCTTCTCTTTTTGGTCTCAAGTTTGGAGTCGGGCGATGAGTCCTCGTTATCAGGGACTATGACAAGCCGATCAGCAGTCTCGCTTGAAAACATGGAAGCAGCTTGGGCTGAAGCGGCGGCCTTAGGTTCTAACCGGGGCCATCTAGATGGCGTATTCGAAGCCACAATAGAAGCCGCTAATGCTACCCGCTCTAGATTAGAACATGACCTTGGCCTTTACTTTTCAAGAGACGAAAATTTTGACTCGGAAACGGACTGCCTTGTCGATCAGCGATCCGTTACGCTTGAGGCATCCTCGTCAGCGTCAGTTCAGTTTCGTTCTAAAGCTCGGCTAGTTGATTGCTTGGATGCCGGTCCTTGGTATGCTGCCGTGCGGTCTGCAGATGGGACGTGGCATGCTCTTGAGTCCGTGTATCATGTGGCGAATGGAGAGGCGGAAGTCGCCTTAGAAAGGGTGGACTTGGCTGTGGCTCCTCGAAGCGAGATGGATGTGCAGTTGCGCATCCACAGACTAATGACCGTAACCGGGTATGATGGCTTACACGAGTTTCCCGTAGATGTTTGGTTTGAGCAAGGAGAGGTCCTTTGTCTCATCGAGTCGAAAAAAGTGTCCGTTGAAAGAGATCCTGCTGCCCAGCAAGGACAACGCTGGAACACCACTAAGGTGGATCGTGCTTCTATGCAGACTTCTCCTTTTTCAATGTCAGAATTAATCGAAACGGGGCGTGATTGTATTAATTGCACTCCTCCGAAATTGGAGGGTAGTTGCCGTCTTTCCGAGGGGTCCATGCGCGTTGTAGTTGGCCCCACGGATCTTGGTTTCAAGACCATACTTGAAACCTACCACCATGCTTCTCCTGTTGTGGTAGAAACTGGTGTTTTAGAAGTGTCTGTTCGAGCAGGAGAAGTCGTGCACGTTACGAGAACGGCGTACAACCCTAGCCTTAAAGAGGTCGCCTGGAACACAGAAAGTGAGCTTCACAGCGATTGGTTAGTAGGTATGCAAGATCAGTCTTTAGCGGCTCGAAAGCCTTCAACGGTTGGTTTCACCATTTCAGCGACCGATCTCGCTCCGGGTGTCTATGAAGGCGAGATCGTTGTTTCGGTATCAGATTATTACGGAACCCAATCAGTTGTTAAGACTCGGGTTACGGTGCTTCCAGGTAGAAAAGTGGTCTCAGAAGAATCCTCATCTGATTTACCCACCTCATTTGCCCTTGGTAACTACCCTAATCCATTCAATCCATCAACTACTATCCGGTTTGAAATGAACGAACGGGGACGAGCTTCCTTAGAGGTCTTCGACGTATCGGGCAGACGGGTTCAGGTGTTACACGAAGGGGATTTGAGCCAAGGTGTTCACGAGTTTAGGTTTAATGCGGACAACCTTCCTAGTGGAACGTATCTCTATCGATTGACTACGCCCACGGCTACCAAAACAGAAACGATGACGCTTGTGAAATAGTGAAGTAGGCCCGCTGCAGCCTGCATACTTTAAGAATCCTGATGCGCTCAAGGGAGTAGAACCGGTTCTAAAAAGTCGTCCCCATCAAGAGCTCGGTTCAATCGAGCGAAGAAACAGTCATTGGAGTAGCGCATGGCAACCATCATTCTTACCGTTGTGGTCCTTTCCCTTGTTGTGGGCGGACTGGCAACTCGGATTCTGTTGGTAAAGGACGGAGAATTCAAAGGAACGTGCTCCACCAACAATCCCATGTTGGCTAAGAAGCTGGGCCCTTGCGTGGCGTGTGGTAAAAAGCGCGGTGAGCCTTGTCTGAAGGATGCGGTCGAGGCATCCTGAGTGTTAGTCGGAAAACAGGCTGAGAAATCGAATGATTCCTGCCTATTTTGAGCCGGAGGCCGGAAATTGTGAGGATCTCAACTCAGCGTATTCACCCTTGTCGTCACTCACAATAAAATAGGCTTCTAGGTCAGCGCGAGTTTCAACGAGCGCCAAAGCCTGGTCTACACCCATTACCATGAAGGCGGTGGCGTATGCGTCCGCTGTCATGCAATCAGGTGCCAATACGGAAGCGCTTAGTAAGGAGCTGGTCCGTGTGTATCCGGTAATTGGATCGACGGTGTGGACGTACTTTCGTCCTTCCTCAACATAGAAGTTCCTATAGTTTCCAGAGGTTGCCATCGAGCGATCCGAGAGCTCAACTACTTGTTGGGTTTCTTGTCCGGCAAGCTGGTTTTCCGCCGGCTTCTCAATGCCCACGCGCCATGGCCGGCCGGAAGGATGCTGTCCTCCAGTTCGAACTTCTCCCCCGATTTCAACGAAATAATTTGGGGTGCCTCGGTCTCTAAAGAAATCCGCCACCACATCGACACCGTACCCTTTGGCGATCGCATTAAAATCCAGTGATGCACCGGCAACGCGTTTTCGAATACTTCGCTCCGAAGGGTGCTTGATGAAGTCATCAAATTCTACGAGCGTCAGGAGAGAATCGATAGTCGCATCGCTTGGCACCCGATTGATTCCTTCAGGACCAAATCCCCAAGCTCCCACGAGAGGACCCACGGCTGGATTAAAGGCTCCATTCGTTTGTTGGTGCAGCGTTTTTGAGCGGTCGAATACCCGTTCAAAATGAAGATCGATGGTGTGCCAAAGGGTTGTATCGGTCGATGAATTGATCTCTGAGATCAACGAGGACTCGATATAGGTAGACAACGACTGGTTTACTTGCGCTAGAAGATCCTCCACAGCAGCCTGATCCTCTTCAACCTGCGCATCAGTGCCAGAGTAGGTGACTTGATACGATGTACCCATAGTGCCACCCCGAAACCCCTGGGTTTCCTCGGGAGACGCGCCGCATCCTGTCCCGAGGAGGAACAGGATGGCTATGGCGAGACGCATAAGAGTTTGGCGAGATGCTGGAAGGCATCTATCCAAAGTCGTCAAACGCAATTTTCTCTTCAGGGACACCCAGTTCTTCCAACATGTTGTTGCATGCCTTGAGCATGAGGCCTGGGCCACACATGTAGTATTCAATTTCTTCAGGCTCTTCGTGTTTACTGAGATAGTTATCTAGCACGACCTGATGAATGAATCCTACCGGACCATCCCAATTGTCCTCTTCTTTCGGTTCGGATAGGGCGAGATGGTAGGTAAAGTTTGGAAACGCCTCTTCTATGGCGCGAAACTCTTCGGTGTAAAACAACTCTTTCGCAGAGCGACCACCGTACCAAAACGACACTTTGCGACCTGTCTTCAGCGTGTGGAAGAGATGGAATAGGTGTGATCGTAGAGGAGCCATTCCAGCACCGCCACCGATATACACCATTTCGCTTTCGGTTTCTTTGATAAAGAACTCACCGTACGGACCGGAGACCGTGACTTTGTCTCCTGCCTTCAGGTTGAAGATGTAGGAAGAACACACACCTGGATTTAGATCTGCCCACCCGCCTTTGTTGCGATCCCACGGCGGGGTAGCGATACGGATGTTTAGCTTAATGATGTTTCCTTCGGCAGGATGGTTCGCCATAGAGTATGCGCGAATAACCTCTTCTTTCGAGATCATGTTCAGGTCCCAGACATTGAGCCCATCCCAGTCCTCGTGGTACTCTTTCTGTACTTCGAACTCTTTGAAATTGATATCGCAAGGAGGCACATCCACCTGGATGTATCCGCCAGACTCGAAGTCCAATGACTCGCCTTCTGGAAGACGGACGACGAATTCTTTAATGAAGGTCGCGACGTTTTCGTTGCTGATGACTTCACATTCCCACTTCTTGATACCGAAGATTTCTTCAGGCACCTTGATCGTCATGTCTTGCTTGACCTTGACCTGGCAGCCTAAGCGCCAGTTTTCTTTCTGCTCCTTACGGGTAAGGTGAACCGCTTCAGTCGGAAGCACTTCTCCACCGCCATCGAGTACCTGGCATTTGCACATGGCACACGTTCCACCACCACCGCAGGCGGAGGGGAGGTAGACGTTTTGCTCATTCAAAGCGCCCAACAGCGTGGAACCCGGCTGGACTATTACCGGGTCGTCCGTATTCCCGTTAATGATGAGCGAGATGTCGCCCGAGGGAATCAGTTTTTCCTTAGCGTATACCAGAAGCCCAACCAATACCAGCACCAAGAGGCCGGCGGTACCTACGCTTGCAAGAACAACAGAGATGATTTCCATGAATTCCGTTATCTAAACGTTTAAGTCCTTTTTTGCTACAGGCTGATTCCAGCAAAGCTCATGAAGGCAAGGCCCATAAGGCCTGTTACGATGAATGCAATTCCTAGCCCTCTAAGAGGTGCAGGAATGTGTGAGTAGCGCAGTTTCTCCCGGATTGAGGCAAGGGCAACAATGGCGAGGAAGAAACCAAAACCAGATCCTAGACCGAACACAACAGACTCGTCAAAGGCATACTCCCTCTCAACGATGAACAAAGAGCCACCCAAAATGGCACAGTTCACGGTTATTAGGGGGAGAAAGATGCCCAGAGCGTTGTACAGCGGTGGGAAGAAGCGCTCTACGATGATTTCTACAAGCTGAACCATTGAAGCGATTGCAGCAATGAAAACGATATACTGCAAAAACGTGAGGTCCACCGTGGAAAGCGAGGGATGGATGAATCCGAGGGCCCCTTCTTTCAAGAAGTAGGTGTTTACAAGCCAGTTGATGGGAGCCGTAATTCCTAAAACGAAAATAACGGCGACACCGAGACCAACGGCTGTTTTTACAGTCTTGGAGACGGCCAGGAATGAACACATTCCTAGGAAATAGGCCAAAACCATGTTTTCCAGGAAGGCCGCCTTAATAAAAATGTTAACTAGATCCATTTCGATAGCTGTTTTACGAAGCTTGAGCTTCGGTTTGCTCTAAGAGGCGTCGACCAATTTGGGGTTTCTGGCTCGTTGGACCCAGATAATTACACCAATGATGAACATGGCAGCAGCTGAGGTCAGCATAATGCCATTGTTCTCGTATCCGATATCGTAAAGTGCTTGGGGCATAACTTGGACCCCGAACAAGGATCCGGCTCCAAATAGTTCTCTAAAGAACGAGACGACAATCAGGATCCACCCATATCCAAACCCATTACCAAGCCCATCCAAGAACGAGGCACTCGGCTTACTGGACATAGCCATGGCTTCTAGGCGGCCCATAATGATACAGTTGGTAATGATCAGTCCGATGTAGACCGAAAGCTGACGACTCACGTCGTAGGCAAATGCTTTCAGCACCTGGTCTACAAGGATGACGAGCCCGGCAATAACCAGAAGCTGTACAATCATTCTGATACGGGACGGAATCGAGTTCCGCATCGTCGATATGATGACGTTTGATAAGACCAACACGATGACAACCGAGACAGCCATTACAAAGGCCGTTTTCAGCTGGGTCGTTACGGCCAGCGCAGAACAAACTCCCAGCACCTGTATGGTGATCGGGTTGTCATCACTGAACGGATCCGAGAGCAGTCGCTTGTTCTTGGGAGTCCAGAAGGCCTCCTTTACTGCAGCTTGTTTGTCCATAGTGGATTCAGCACTCATTGCGTACTAAGAGTTAATACTGGTCAGAATATTGGAGTATCGGGCCAACTCGTCGCTCATCATGGTATTGACTCCATTGAGCGTCATCGTTGCGCCGGTAAGACCATCTACTTCGTGAAGCTTGCCGTCAATGTTATTTCCGGATCCCTTAAGCGCCCGAACCGAAACAAAGGTGCCTTCTTCACTAAACAGTTTCTTGCCCTGCCACTGCTCCTGAAATTGTGAGGTATTGATTTCAGCACCCAGTCCAGGCGTTTCTTTCTCATGCTCAAACACGATACCAGAAATGGTGTTCAGGTCGCGGTCAAGGGCAACAAAAGCCGTTATAGGACCCCAGAGGCCCTTTCCTTGCAGTGGAATGATATATCGGGTCTGACCATCTCTGCTGAACTCGTAAATCGGAAAGCTTCTTTCCTGATCTGACGCTTTCATTTCCTTTTTCAGGTCGAGTTCAAATGCGGAGACGCCCTCCTTTGAATCACCACCGATGTCATACACACGCTCGGTTATGAAAGAGGCATAGTCGGCTTCTAGGGTAACGGGGTCTACCTCCATCACGGACTGCAGGATCGCAGCACGCTTTGCTTGAGCAATATTTCGCTCTTGCATCGGACGCAACCCGCTAGCTGCAACTGCTAGTAGAATTGCAACGCTCGCCGTAAAGATAATGGCGTACCGTAGGGTATAGGAATTAGAGTGCACGGCTAATCCTTCTTTTAATGTTGGACTGTACTACATAGTGATCAATGGTCGGCGCGAACACATTCATTAATAGAATGGCTAGCATCCAACCTTCTGGATACGCTGGGTTCAGCGCCCTGATGATCATGCCGAAGATTCCTATTAGGAACCCGTAAATGATTTTCCCTGTGCCTGTTTGAGCAGCGGTAACCGGGTCGGTCGCCATGAAGACCGTGGCAAACAGCATAGACCCCATAACGAGATGGGTATATGCCGGAACGCCTTGGAAATAGGAGATGCCCGCAAGATCGAAGACAGTTCCGGCCACAAGAGTTCCTACGACGACGGATGCCATAATGCGCCAACTAGCGATCCCGGTAACGAGCAGGATGACCGCACCGATTCCAACGGCAATCACAGAGGTTTCTCCGATGGACCCCGGAATCGTACCCATGATGAGGTTCGTCAGGTCATAGTTGAAGATAGACACATTAGCCAACGCTTCGGCTCCACCGAGATAGGCTACACCCAGAGGGGTTGCGCCAGAGAAGCCGTCCACAAACAGCGAAGCATCGCCGGCCACCCAGACGAGGTCTCCGGACATATAAGTAGGGTGAGCAAAGAACACAAAGACGCGGGCCATAAGCGCGACGTTGAGAATATTCATTCCCGTTCCGCCAAACGCTTCCTTTCCGATGATCACGGCAAAGGCGGTAGCCACAGCAACCATCCACAATGGAATCGTTGGGGGCATGATGAGGGGAATCAACATACCAGAAACGAGAAAGCCTTCGTTTACGGGGTGCTTTCGAATGATGGCAAACACAAATTCGATACCGAGGCCCACTCCGTAGGCCGTAATCACGATAGGCAACACTTTGAGGGAGCCGTACATGAACTTGTCCATGAACCCTTCGCTAAGGGCTGTAAGCTCTCCCATGGCCACAAAATGCTGTTGACCCACATTCCAAATCCCAAATAGGAGGGCTGGAATCATGGCAACCACTACGGTAAACATCGTCCGCTTGAGATCGATGCCATCCTTAATGTGGGTTCCTTGGGAGGTTTGTGCAGGCACGAAAAGAAACGTTTCTAGCGCTTCAAACCCGTAGTAATAATTCTCCAGCTTTCCGCCTTCCTCAAAATGAGGTTTGACCTTGCCGACGAGATTCTCAAGTAGTTTCATGATCAGGTGTTATAGACCCAGGATTCAAAGAATTAGCCTTCCAGTCGGACCAGGTCGAGGCCCGCTCTAAGTATTTGCTGAACCGGCTGTTTAGAGGTGCACACAAACTCACAAAGTGCGAGGTCTTCTTCCACGACTTCGTAAATCCCCAGCCCTTCCATTTGCTCAAAATCTCCGTAAAGGATTGATTTGATCAGATATTGGGGGTGCAGATCCATGGGAAGCACTTTTTCGTATTGCTGACTCATTACGTACGCACGCTCTTCACCATGATTATTGGTGTTGACGTGGTACTCCTTATTCGGTCGCAAGAATGAGGGGAAGGTCCGCGAAAGGCTGGGACGTTTGTAGGACGGAATGAGCCAGCCTAAAAACTCAGGCTTGTCTCCTTCTTCAAGCACAGTAATCTGATCGTCGTACAGACCCAGGAAGCCGTCTTTTTCGATCTGAGTACCACTTAACGCGTTTCCGCTAATACAGCGTACATGATCATGCTTCAGATTGTCTGCCAGCATGGGCTCAACAGAAGCGCCGATTCGCGTCTTGACGTATCCCGTTTTCTTGGTCTTATCTCCCGTAACCGCGACTGTACGCTCGGCATCAAAGACTCCGTCTGAGAAGAGCTTACCAATGATGGCAACATCCTGAGGTTTTAGGGTCCACACGACATCTCCTTTATTAATAGGAGCGAGGTGGTGGATTTGGACACCGACATTACCAGCCGGGTGGGGGCCAGAGAACGATGTCACGTTCACGCCGTCCGCCTTGGTAAATACGTCTGCCGACTCTGGACCCACGCCCAAATGGACGCCTCCGGAGGTCAACTTATTCAGTACTGAGAGGCCTTTTTGAAAAGCAGACTCTTTGCCTTTGATCAACATATTGTGATCCGGCGCCAAGGGGGCCGTATCGAAACATGACACAAAGATATCCCTAGGCGTGGCCTCGGGATCAGCAAGCGTATTAAACGGTCGCTGTTTCAGTAGCGTCCAGGCTCCTGAATTGAGCATGAGGTCCACAGCTTGCTCCCGTGAGCAAGAAGCTACATCCAGCTTTTCAAACTGATGAAAGGCGACCTCGGCGTCTACCGCAATTACCACCTCGGTGATAGCGCGCTTGGGTCCTCTTCGGATTTCTACGACTTCGCCGCTAACGGGCGAACCGAACTGAATCCGAGGGCTGCCTTTATCGAAAAACAAAGGCTCGCCGGCTAACACACGATCTCCAATTGCCTTGTGCAGCTTGGGAATCGGGCCGATGCCGACGACGTCTGTTGGTTTCAAGGCGAAAAGCCGAGAATTTTTGGCTTCCAGAAGCCCCTGCTCGGGTGAACCGAGCAGCCTTATGTCAAATCCGCGAGATAGTTTTATCACGATAGTCCTTACCATAAAACAGCAATTCCTGCAAGATTAAAAACCCCGCTCACGGGTATCAATCACTAAGCGCTTTATTCACCAAAGACTTGAAATAGAAAGCGTTTAGAGTGAGCCGCAGAAGACAGCAGTTAAATGAGGGTGTTTTTGATCTCACCTCGTGTGGATTTCTAATACACTTATCCGAGTTTTATCTGGTTGTTGGATCACACGAACCGGGCCCTACTGAGAATCTAGGTAGTTTTATTGCTGCGACACCTACTCTTTTGCTATACTTGGTTCAATACAGTTCGACAAAAAGGAAGATGTTTCGCACCCTACTATGCCTAGCCGCACTTATGGCCGTAATCACAGGCTCCCTCTCCACTGCTCATGCTCAAGACTGGGGCAACCTTTTTTTTTACGCGGCAAAAAATGATTCGCTTTCTTCGCAAGAGGCAAGGGTTGTGTTTATGGGTGACTCCATTACTCAAGGTTGGAGTCAAACGATGCCGGAGTTTTTTACTTCGAACCCCTACCTGGATCGGGGAATAAGCGGACAGGTCACAGCACAGATGCTGGTTCGCTTCCGGGCTGATGTGCTTAATCTGGATCCCGAAGCGGTTGTCATATTGGCCGGCACGAATGATATTGCCGAAAATCAGGGGCCTATCGGGCTAGAGGATATTGCGGGTAATATCCAAAGCATGGCTGAATTGGCGCATGCGCATGGCATTCGGGTAATTATCTGTTCCGTTCTTCCGGCCGCTGAGTACTCCTGGAGACCCGGACTCGGCCCTGACTACAAAATTCCCGCTCTGAATTCCTTGTTGAAGTCGTATGCGGAATCTGCCGGATTTGACTACCTTGACTATTTTTCTGCCATGACGGATGGCGAAAACGGACTAATCGCCGAATATACTTCCGACGGTGTGCACGTCACCCTAGCGGGATATGATGTCATGGTGACACTGGTACAAGACATGTTGGATACCGTTCTAGAAAACGAATGACACCCGGTCTATCGAACCTAATTGGCCAGAGAGATGGTTTATGGCTACAAACTAGTGATTGCCCTTCTCCAAGCCAGTTGCGACACTCGCTCAAACTCATCTGGATATAATAATGACACACACACCTGACGAACGCGATCCAAGAGTTGCGGCAGCGAGAGGCCGATATTGGAAAAAAAACCTGACCATTATGGCGGTGCTGCTCTTAATCTGGGCTGCAGCGGGTTTGGGTGCGGGGGTGTTATTCGCCGATACTTTGAACGCGTTTTACCTCGGAGGGTATCCGCTGGGTTTTTGGTTTGCTCAACAAGGA
>DKOG01000111.1 GCA_002469915.1 Bacteroidetes bacterium UBA7368 | reverse complement strand
AGAAAGAAAATATGCCCACTTTGATAGAGTGGGCACCGTTCATGACTGATTTCATCCAGGTAGATAATGCAACGCGGACCGTGGAAGCTACGCTTGGCATTACAGAAGACTACACACGTACTCCGGGATCGAATCACTTTGTGGTTAGCACGTTGGTACCTGAGGGCAGACGAGAAACAGAGTCATTAACTGTTCGCAACCCAACCCTCTTTTTCGTTCATATCCTGCGTGATGTATTGATTCAGCAGGGCATTGCCGTATCAGGACTTCCGGTTGATATTGATAACCTGTCCGTAAAGCCTTCCTACCCGTCTTCTCCTCTTTTTTCAACGTTCTCTCCCCCGCTTTCTGAAATTGTATCTGTGATTAACAAACGGAGTCAAAATCTGTATGCCGAGCAACTTCTTCGAACTCTCGGAGCACACTTTCCTGCCGAAGGATTTGTACGTGGATCTGCGGCATCGGGATGGGCAAGCACCATGGACTTCTTCAGGTCTGCCGGACTGAACACAGAGCGTCTTCAGCTAGTAGACGGCTCCGGATTAGCTAGGCAGAACCTGGTTACCTCAACTATGGTCTCTCAGGTCCTCAGGTATATGTTCAATCATCCCAACGAGGATATCAAAAAAGGATTTCTAGATTCCCTGCCGGTTGGGGGCGTTGACGGATCGCTATCATCTCGCATGAAGGGCACGGCCGCTGAGGGCAATGTGAGAGCTAAGACGGGCACTATTGGAGCTGTTTCTGCACTAAGTGGATTCGTTTCCACAGCCGAAAGTACGCATTTGGTATTTTCTATTATGGTTAACCACTACACAGGATCGAGCAAAAGTGTTCGAAACTTGCAAGATACCATTTCCACGATTCTGGCGTCTCACGGCTCCCATTGACGCCTATTGTGGAACCCGATTTACTCGAACGTGTAACCCATACGTTAAACTTCTTATTTGATAGATTGATTTAAGGAACAAGGATATTGTCTATAAACCCTGAGCCAGCGTCCTCTTCGCCCAATCGCATTAAAAGCACCACCGTTGTAGGTATTCGACACAACGGATCTGTTGTCCTTGGCTCCGACGGCCAAGCTACATTGGGAAGCACCGTCATGAAGAGCACGGCGCAAAAAGTGCGCTCCCTTTACGGTGGCAAGATTCTGGCAGGCTTCGCTGGAGCGACGGCCGATGCATTTACTCTTTTTGAACGGTTTGAAGAGAAACTTCAGCAATTCGGAGGAAATGTCACTCGCTCCGCAGTAGAGCTGGCCAAAGACTGGAGAACAGACAGATATCTTCGAAAACTAGAGGCCCTACTAGCGGTTGCCGCATCCGATCGTTTGTTGCTCATTAGCGGAACGGGAGACGTCATTGAACCCGACGATGAAATCGTTGCTATCGGTTCAGGCGGTCCATACGCCCTTGCCGCCGCACGCGCCATGCTCCGACACTCTCCGGATATGGCTTGCCGAGAAATGGTTGAGCAATCTTTGATTATAGCATCGGAAATATGCATTTACTCTAACAGTAATCTTACTATAATGGAATTGGAAGCGACGTAATCCCTCAATACGGCTTTCCACTATTCAACAGTTTAGGAGGGTATTCATATGCCTGGACAACGATCTCAATCCCGACCTCGTTACCGAAACGCTATCGTTTTAATTGACTACACCAATGTCTTCGGTGTGGTATCGGAACGATCCGTAAACGATCAGCCGGATGCGGTAGTGCTCGATTTGATAAAAGAGCTTCACCGGCATATTTCTGACCATATGCATCTGAAACCGCTCAGAACACTCGCTTTTGCGAATTTACCGCCGGGTCATGTCAAGGGACATCGGGCAACGGGCGCATGGTTGGCCCAAGGAATTGAGCCCCGATTCACATATGCCCGATCCACTGATGAGGCTTCGGCGATAGAGTTGGCTATGGAAGCCATGCAGCTAGCTTCAGACGCTGGACCTGATACGGCGTTTGTCCTACTATCCGGCAATCAGTTGTTTGTCCCACTCGTTCAGCGCTTGCAGCGCCGAGGACATTTTGTGCTTGCTGCGACGCTTGAAAGTCCTTCAGCAAGCAATCATTTACCCAATGATTGTCAGGATGCTTACCTAAATGCAGATTTCTTGCTCAAAACAGGAGCGATGCAGGTGGAATTAGATCCATCCGGCGACCATAACTCGGGTATCATGCAGGCTTCCGGTGAGCCGTCGGAAGTTCATCCTATTACGGATGATATTGTCCGCAAAACCCTGGAGATTATTGACTCTTATTTTGGTCAATACGAAGAGATTTACTTGACTCCGCTCCTCAGAAGACTGTCGGAAATCTTTGCAGATTCGGAAGATGAGCCTAAAACGCTTATCAATGACCTCGAAAAAAGCGGGGCAGTGTGGCTCGAGAAACGGCGAGGCTTTCCTCACAACTATACGATTCTCATGATAAATGAGAATCACCCTGATGTTGCGGAAATCAAGGATTCCCATTCCAATAAGGACGAATCCGACTATGATGATGGGTACTACGATGAAGATGAACCCGCATCTGATGAAGATGCGCACTTTGATGACTGATCGGATTACGTCCCTTTTTTAATTTCAAACGGATTAAGACCAAATTTATGTCGTTCAACAGCGAACTGACCCCTCACCAGATTGTCACCGAATTGGACCGGTACATCATCGGGCAGCGTGATGCTAAAAAGAGCGTGGCTATAGCACTTCGAAATCGCTGGCGTCGCCTAAATGCTTCTCTAGAGATGAGAGAGGAGATTATGCCAAACAATATTATCATGATTGGCCCAACGGGAGTTGGTAAAACCGAGATAGCGCGTAGGCTGGCTAAGCTGTCCGGTGCGCCGTTCATTAAGGTAGAAGCAACTAAGTTTACCGAGGTCGGCTATGTCGGCCGTGATGTTGACTCGATGATAAGGGACCTCACCGATATCGCCATCAATATGGTGCGAGAAGAGCACACTGAGTCGGTGCAAGAAAAGGCAAAGGCGCACGCAGAGGACCGTATCCTTGATTTGTTGATCCCTCCAGCGCCCGTATCGCGACCTGTTGTCCCAGAGAACACACTTCCGGCACCATCAACGGAAACCGGAACGGAATCGGCTAATGACGAAGAGTCGTTACGGAATCGAACAAGGGACAAGTTCAGAAAGAAACTTCGTGCAGGAGATCTTGATGATCGTGAGTTGGAAATCGATGTAACCGCTGATGGCTCACCCATGCTGCAGGTTTTTGGCCCAATGGGTATGGAGGAAATGGGAGTAAACTTTCAAGATATACTTGGCAACCTGGGTGGCGGAAAAAAGAGCAAAAAGCGTAGAATGCCCGTTTCTGAAGCTCGGGAGCTCTTAACACAGGAGGAGGCCAACAAACTTATTGATATGGACAAGGTCACCAAACAGGCGCTGACTCGTGTCCAACAGGCTGGCATTGTGTTTATCGACGAAATAGACAAAGTGGCCTCAAGGTCCGGAAGTGGTAAGTCGGGTCCCGATGTTTCTCGAGAGGGTGTGCAGAGAGACCTGCTGCCCATTGTCGAGGGATCAGGCGTAATGACGAAATATGGAATGGTCAAGACAGACCACATTCTGTTCATTGCGAGTGGAGCCTTTCATATTGCCAAGCCAAGCGATCTCATTCCAGAACTCCAAGGGCGATTCCCCATCCGCGTTGAGCTCACAAATCTGACAGAAGATGATTTCTACAAAATCCTGACAGTCCCTAAAAATGCGCTCCTCAAGCAATACCAGGCTCTATTAGCCTCAGAAGGGGTCACAGTAGACTTCAAGGATGAAGCGGTTAAAGAGGTGGCTTCTATGGCCGCCGCGGTAAACGAGGAAGTTGAAAACATTGGTGCTCGACGGCTTCATACCATTCTAACGACCCTTCTAGAAGACATCCTGTTTGACGTACCTGACGCCATGAAGGACGACTCTTTTGAGGTAGATAAGGCGATGGTTCAGGAAAAACTATCCGAAGTCGTAGAAAACAGGGATTTAAGTCAATACATCCTGTGAGTTCGCAGGAGCATATGGATCCAAAGATTATTGTGGACCAAGTTGAGGCCCGCGCTCTTTGGCAAGATCTACTACGAAACGCCGTAGTTGTTAGCCCTTTTGATGACTTCGACTTTTTAGACGGGCTTGCCGCGTTATACGGATGGTCTGTCAAAACCGTCGTGTGGGGTCAGCGGTTAGGCGTCCGTTTTGTTGAACGGTCGCGAATAGGCATTCGGGATATCGTCGTTCCACCGTTTGTACCCTTCTCCAGTGTTTTGCTTTCCAGCGAGGTACCGCTTGATGAACGACTAAATACACTAAACCTTGCGTTTCATCCGCTATCTGGTCTTCCAGATTCCAGGCTAATATCGCTACATCCTACCCTTGGCAGAATAGGAGTGCTCAGCCCAACGGGATACTCTTTTCGTGAAAAGGCAACCTACGAAGTACCTACAGGCTCGAAAGAGGAGGTGCTTTCACGCTTATCAGAAAGCACTGCTAGGAAGTACAAAAAATCGCATGATCAATACGATTTTAGGGCAGGCGAAATTGAATCTGTTTTCATTGCCGACATGGTTAAGCAGGCGTACGACAAGCATAGTAAACGTATTTCCCTTCCAACGGGTGCACTAGGCGTCTTTTGTGACGGACTCACCCAACGACAATTCGCGACCTCTGTTGGAGCCTACAATCGCGACTCGGGCGCATTGGAAGCTGGGATTGTACTCTTGATGAATGAGGATACTGCATGGTATTGGCTAGCTGGGAGTCAGCCCGGGCCTGCAATGACTGTCCTACTCGTCGATACGCTAGTCCATCTAAAAACACTGGGCAGATCCTCCATGGATCTGATGGGCGCCAACACACCTGGCATCACGGAATTCAAGCGGCGATTTGGTGGCGACCTAGTAAACTATCCTCACCTCCATAAAAGTACGTTTCTGACCGCCCTTCTCTCCTCCTCAGCCAGTTACTTCAGAAAGCTTACGTGAACAAGGAGTCTCATCACCATTCCCGTGGCTGGTTCAGAGCAGCCCTCAGTACGGTCATACTTGCTGGCTCCGTGTATTTTTTGAGATTTGGGTATTGCTTCGGAGTAAGTGATCAGGATGAATTGATTCCACTCGCCATGAAATTCATGGATCCGACAGCCTTTCAAAATGACTGGTTCGTGGCTTATCAGGCTTCTGAATTTGGCGTTCGAACAATCCCAGCTCATCTACTTGCCTTCTTTGCCAAAATCGCACCCATGGAGACGGTAGTCCTCATCCTGCATATGCTGACCTGGGTTGCGCTGTGTGGGGCTCTTTTTTCAATCGCAGAACGCATGTGGGCAAACAGAGCAGCATCTGCCTTTTTCGTCCTGCTAGTTGCCGTTATTTCAGCCAGATGGAATCCAGGAGGAAACGATTTAATACATGCCGTTTTAGTACCCAGCTCGATTTCGTGGGCGCTTTCGCTGTGGGGGTATGATCGCATTCTTGGTAAAATGCCGTTTCAGGCTGGAATTTTGACCGGCCTTGCCATTCTCATTCAACCGCTTGTCGGATTGCAGGTTGGAGCCGTCTTCCTTGTCCTTCTGTTTGTACAACAACGATCTAAGGCCTGGATGTTTGCGGTGCCATTTTTACTAGCTGCCCTTCCTATTTCGCTGGCCCTGAGTGGACTTTCTGGCGATAGCTCGAGTGCCGTCGATGCGAGCTTCATTTTAAC
>DKOG01000267.1 GCA_002469915.1 Bacteroidetes bacterium UBA7368 | reverse complement strand
GCCGTCCGCATATCCTCAAATCGTTTCAGAACTTGACGCAACGGGTGGCTCGCTAACGCTCGCCACAAGGCGAAGCCTCGCCGCCGATGTTTTTCGTCAGACCGGTGCCTATGACACGGCCGTATCAGCTTATTTCGACGGTGCTGAAAATAGATTCTCTACATCTAAAGGGTTGCAACAAACCATGCGGTATGGTGAAAACCCTCACCAAAAAGCTGGATTATATGGCAATACAAACCCATTTTTTGAAGCACTGCATGGAAAAGCCTTGTCCTTCAACAATCTCCTCGACCTGAGTGCTGCTCTACATTTAATTGATGAGTTTGCCGAGGCTGGACCCACCGTGGCCATTCTCAAGCATACCAACCCTTGTGGCGTCGGTACAGCGACATCTCTCGAGGAAGCCTACCACAAAGCTTTTTCAACGGATCGGCAGTCGCCATTTGGTGGGATCGTAATCGTAAACCGCGCACTGGACCTCGCTACTGCGCAAGCCATCGATAAAGTCTTCACCGAGATCATCATCGCCCCAGCCTACGAGGAGGGTGTCTTAGACTTCCTGATGCAGAAGAAAAACCGACGGTTAGTACGCACGCTTGCGCCGGCTGCGAGTGATGCTAGCAAAGATGTTCGATCCGTGGTTGGCGGATACCTCGTTCAAGATCGGGATCCTGCCCTCCCCTCGTTCGAAATACTCAAAAACGTCTGCACCGTAGTCACGAAGCGCCAACCAACTGAGCAAGAGTGGTTGGATCTAGATTTCGCATGGCGTGTGGCGAAAAACGTAAAGTCCAATGCCATCGTGTATGCCAAAGACGGTCAGACCATTGGTGTCGGTGCAGGGCAAATGAGTCGTATTGATGCTTCTGAAATCGCCGTCAGTAAGGGCGCCAAGTCCGAATTAGATTTCCAGGACTGTGTGGTCGCATCAGATGCCTTCTTCCCATTTGCAGATGGTCTTTTGGAAGCGGCGAACAACGGTGCAAAGGCAGCCATTCAGCCGGGAGGTTCTATCCGAGACGATGAAGTCATTGCCGCCGCGGATGAAAACGGAGTTGCTATGGTGTTTACCGGAAATCGACACTTCCGACACTAGTCCCCACATTTCTGATGTGGAAATTCCTTTTCTTTCTACCTGACGGCATCTTCACCTGACTACTAACAAATGAACCGGCTTTGGGAGCGGATTCGAGACTGGATTTTGCTGGGGGGCCTCCTCCTCATTTCGCTCGTCCTATTGCTGACGGCGAACGAATCCATGTTACGTGGCCTAAGGGCTCGCTCGCTCGAAATCACATCCGCTGTCGAGGGCGTCTTTTCTGGCCTGGGGCGCTATGTCCGAGCCCTCGAAGAAAACGAGACGCTGCGAACCCAGAACATCGAGTTATCCAACGATGTGGCCCTTATGCGTGCTGCACAGTCTGAAAATGCCCGTTTACAGTCTTTACTCGCCTTATCGGACTCCCTCGATTACGATTTAATTGCCGCCCGAGTTACGTCCAAGGACATTACAAAGGAGCGAAATGTGTTTGTCGTTGATGCAGGTCGAAGCAACGGGGTTGAGTTAGATATGTCGGTGATTGATTCCAGAGGCATTATCGGCAAAGTCATTTTGGTTTCTGAGAATTACTCTCAGGTAATGACCTATCTGAACGACGAGTTTTTTGCGCCCGTTCGTGTCCTACCATCTAATTCGGACGGTATTATTCGTTGGGACGGGGGGCGATTTGATCGACTCATACTGGATTTCATCGTTCAGTCGGCAGCCATAAAGCCGGGAGATCCCGTTGTCACAAGCGGCCAGTCTGCTGTCTTTCAGTCCGGCTACCCGATTGGAATCGTCGACGAGGTTTTTGCTGAGCCTGGAACGAGTACTTGGACCATACATGTAACCCCAACAGCAGGATTAGACGACGCCTCGCACGTCTTCATTGTTAATGCAGCGCCAAATGTCGAATTACAATCATTGATTTCGCAATGAGCCGAAGACGCCTTCTACTCGTGCTTTTCGGGTTAGCCGAAATACTGAATTCTTCCTCCTCTTTCGCTCAAACGCGTACAGTGTCTGAGCTCCGCTCAAGCATCGACGAGGCAGTTGCATCAGCTAACCTGCCCAATGCATGGATAACCATAAACGTGCAGGATGCTACGACCGGAACGGCTTGGTATCAGAAGGATGTTGGACGCAGTTTCATTCCTGCGTCCAATACGAAGTTGTTTACCACGGCTGCCTCCCTGCATTTGTTGGGACCGGATTTCAGATATGAAACCTCCGTTTGGACCGATGGAGAAGTCTCTGGCGGAATATTACATGGTAACCTGATCGTAAAAGGATCGGGCGACCCAGTCATTGGAGGTAGATTTAGCGATGGAGACTTGACGCATACCTTTCGGTCTTGGGCCGATTCCTTGAAGGGTCTTGGCATTACTCGCATAACAGGCGACATCATTGGAGATGACGACTTTTTCGATGAAGATCCACTTGGGAGCGGCTGGCAAGCCAACTACCTAAACGACTGGTATGCTGCAGAAATTGGCGCTTTGTCTTTCAACGATAACTGCATAGACCTGACGCTTATCGCTCAGAAAG
>DKOG01000196.1 GCA_002469915.1 Bacteroidetes bacterium UBA7368 | reverse complement strand
CCGCTTTTGATTTTAATAACGGCTTGCCCAAGATTCACGAACACGATAATGGTCCTGCACAAGGATTTGGCCTTCTAGATGATTCTGGTCGGGTCATGGTGTTTTATTCGTACGAATCAGATCTTGGTGATGGATGGGAGCCACAAGCGGTACACGAAAAACCGGAAGCGCTCAGACAAGCTGCACTTCAAATGGGTGCAAATATTCTCGTGTATGCGATGACCAATTAGTCGAGCATGCGTACTTTCAGGCCCTTTCTCCTTTAACCGATCATTACGATTAAATCTTAGTTGGCCGTTTATGTCTCACTTGCAACAGGCTGATCCGCAGATATTTGATGTACTTCAAAAAGAAGTAGACCGTCAGAACGAGGGTCTTGAACTGATCGCCTCTGAAAATTTTGTTTCCCGTGCCGTGATGCAGGCTATGGGTTCGCCACTCACGAATAAATACGCAGAAGGATTGCCTGGAAAGCGATATTACGGTGGGTGTCAGTATGCGGATATTGCTGAGAATATTGCTCGCGATCGCGCAAAAGAGCTGTTTGGATGTGACTGGGTTAATGTTCAGCCTCACTCTGGCGCCTCAGCTAATGCCGCTGTCTATCTCACGCTCATGAAGCCGGGAGATACTTTCCTTGGTTTGAATCTGGCACACGGCGGTCATCTAACTCATGGCAGTCCGGTCAACTTTTCAGGAATGCTCTACAAGTCGGAGTATTATGGAGTAGAAAAGGATGGTCCGATGGCCGGTCGAATCGACATGGATAAAGTGCGGGATAAAGCGCTTGAGATTCGTCCCAAAATGATTTCGATTGGGGCCTCAGCTTATACCCGCGATTTTGATTACGCCACCTTTCGATCCATAGCCGATGAAGTGGGTGCCTTCCTCTGGATGGATATGGCGCATACCGCTGGTCTTATTGCAGCTGGATTGCTCAACGATCCTATGCCTCATTGTCACATTGTATCTACGACGACACATAAGACACTTCGAGGGCCGCGTTCGGGCATGTTGCTGATCGGAAAGGATGGAGAGAACACGATGGGTAGAGTGGCTCCCAAGTCTGGTCGGGTCAAGAATTGGGGCGAGTTATTCGACTCATCAGTCTTTCCTGGTATGCAGGGCGGCCCGCTCATGCACGTTATTGCGTCCAAGGCGGTAGCTTTTGCCGAAGCGCTGGATGATTCGTTTACAACCTATGGACAGGATGTCATTGCGAATGCGTCCATAATGGCCGACGAATTTATTGACCGAGGATACAACGTCGTATCGGGCGGAACCGATAACCATGTGGTGCTCATTGACTTACGAAATAAAGGCATCACGGGTAAGACCGCCGAAGCTGCCCTTGAGGCCGCCGATATAACGGTTAACAAAAACATGGTGCCGTATGACACCGAAAGTCCATTTGTTACGAGTGGCATCCGTGTTGGTACCCCAGCCATGACGACTCGAGGAATGAAAGGAAATGAATTCAAGGAGATTGTAGCTCTCATCGATCGTGTGCTCTCGGACCCACATAACGAAGGAAATATCACATCAGTGAAAGGTGCTATTCACGAAATGACTACCCATTTCCCACTCTACGACTTCGTGACGGCCTAGCCCATGTCTGATCTGAGCTCTAGCACATATAATGGATTGGTGGATTTGGGACGGCGACTCTATGATGAGGCGTTGGTGCGAAGTGACCAGGAAGACATTACTGATCCCCGCGGTCAACCTATCGGGTGGCTACTGGATACGCGCATGCCGATGCTAAGCGGTCATATTATGCCGGAAGTAGGACGGGTTCTGGGTGAGCGTCTAGCGGCTCGTGGAATCCATCAGAGTGTAGGCTTGGGGTTTGGTTCGTATGCACTGGTCTCATCCGTAGTTGCTGCCACTAGTAATCCGCCTTTTATGGGAGGATTCATTCGGGAAAATCGTAAGCCACACGGTAGAAAACGTTTGGTGGAAGGGCCTGTTTCTAGAGATGAGCCCGTCGTTCTTTTGGATGATATTCTAAACAGTGGAAGGTCTGCTCTCAAGGCTGTGGAATTGCTTAGACAGGATGGGTTTAATGTGGTCGGATTAATGTGTCTATTCCATTTTACATGGAGCGGAGGGCGCGCGCGAATGGAAAGTAGCGGGCTTTGGGTCGACTCTCTTTTAGATTTGAACCTGAGAGATGGGGAGTAGTAAATAGGGTCATGATTTCATTTATCCGAAAACTTCGAATGGCCAAAACCTTGGTGAATCATCTTCCTTCTGGAGATGGCACTAGCCAAGAGCTTACGAGCGAAGAAGAAGCTGAGATGGGTTTCTTAGATCATCTGGAAGAATTCCGGATGACCCTTTTTAAGGGATTCGGAGGAATGCTCGTTTTTACGATCATTGCGGCCTTCTTCAGGCGATGGGTTATTGACAACATCTTACTGGGCCCCAAAAAGCCAGACTTCATTAGTTATCGCATTTTTGGAATCGAGACGACTGAATTTATCCTTCAGAATAGGACCGTTACTGGGCAGTTTTTTGCAGACTGGGGTACTGTTCTGGTCGTTGGGCTGGTTATCGGGTCTCCTGTGTTCGTGTATTACCTCTGGAAGTTCATTGAGCCAGGATTATATCCCAAAGAAAAAACGGGACTGCGGTTTTCGGCCATTTTTGCATCGCTGTTTTTTCTTCTGGGAATTTGCTTTGGGTATTTCGTGATCACACCGCTAGCGCTGCAGTTTTTCGCTGCGTACTCTATTTCACCGGATATCTCGAACGAATTCGACATCACCAAATATTTTGAAATGGTGACCTTCTGGTCTTTCGGTGTAGGAGTCCTTTTTGAAATGCCTGTCGTGATCTACTTCCTCGCCAAATTAGGTATTGCGACGCCGGAAGCGTTGAGGCGCAATCGAAAATATGCATTGATTATAGGCCTCATTCTGGGCGCTTTGTTCACCCCTCCTGACCCCATCTCGCAGGTGCTCGTTGCCACCCCGCTATTGCTTCTCTACGAGCTTTCCATCGTGATTGCCACCTACGTATTTCGCAAGAAGGCGAAAGAGCTGGAAGAAGCGCTGTCCTGATTTGATTTTTCGTGGCTAGAACGAGGGCCATTGAATCAAAGCCATTCTATTCGCGTCACATCAGAATCCAATTCTGATTGTGCTTATGAAACGCTTTTCTTTTTTGCTGGCTCTTCCAGTGCTACTCATTCTCACGCTCGCCGTCGGAAAATCCAGCGACGACTTATTTGAGCTCCGAAAGAATTTTGAGATTTTTGGAGCCCTCTACGAGGAGATTGCCGTCAATTACGTGGATGATGTGCGGGCCCAACCGTTTATGAGGGCAGGCATTGAAGCCATGCTTGAGCAGCTCGACCCTTACACCTATTACTTCGACGAAGCGGATATGGTGGATATGCAATTGCAGCAGCAGCGCAAATTGGGATCTGTTGGGCTGAATTTGGGACTCAAGGCCGGCCGAATCACCGTTCTGGCTCCCGAGAGCAATGCTGCAGGATATCGCCAAGGCGTTCATATTGGAGATGTCATCTTGCAAGTTGGAGGGATCAGCGCTGAGGGCCTTACGGTCCAAGAGGCTACAGATTTGTTGACCGGT
>DKOG01000204.1 GCA_002469915.1 Bacteroidetes bacterium UBA7368 | reverse complement strand
CCATTCTCTAGTCTCTGTTTCCGGTCCAGCCCGATTGCTTTTAGGCAGATTGGGAAGATTGGTCGCTTAAGATGGTCCTAGGTTTGTACGATACCCATCGGTACATGAACCCCGATGAAGTCTCGTGACTACTACTGCAACTAACATTAAGCCATTGCGCCCTCGCACAACTGAGGTCCAGTACCCGCGTCCTACACTGGACGAGCTGGTACAGTTGTGTATCGATTTTGAATTGATCACTGAGGTTATCTCAGTCGATGGCAAATTTCATTTTCTGTGCAAGGATGAGCAGTTCATTGTCTCTCCCGCAGAATCCATCATCTTGGTACGCGGTCTCTTAATTGGCTATTTCGCGGCTCACACGCGGGACGACCTATCTCTTGCCGATTGGATTGATTGATGGGTGAGGGCGACCGTGTAGGAAGCTCCAAAGCGCCACACGGTTGAGCATTACGTGTGAATTCCCCTGACTCGTGCGTTCGAGGCGAACCGGTATCGGTATCTGTAGTTTATTTCTGATACCTAATAGTTCCACGACACCCTTTACAAATCAGATGCGAGACGTCTATATCGTCGATTCGGTTCGAACACCGATTGGCACCTTTGGTGGTGCCCTAAAAGACCATAACGCGGTAGATCTTGCAGCCCATACAATGAAAGCCTCTATTGAGAGGACGGGTATTGAGGCTTCAAACCTAGACCTCTACATCTACGGAAACATCCTTCGGGCTGGCCAAGGGCAACTTATTCCACGACAAGCGGCGTTTAAAGCCGGAATTCCTGATCACGTCGATGGATTCACTATCGATATGGTGTGTTCTTCCGGAATGATGAGCGTTATGCAGGCGGCGACCATGATCCGAGCAGGTGAAGCAGATTTGATGCTTGCTGGCGGAACTGAGTCCATGTCGGGAACGGGTTTTTACCTGTCGCACCGCGCTCGATGGGGATATAAGTTTTTGATGGGTAATCCGGAGGGATTGACCGACTTGTTGCTGCACGATGGACTCAGCGATCCCATGAGCGGTGAAGCGATGGGGGTGCAGACCGAACGATTGGCTGCTGAAAAAGGTGTAGCTAGAGAGCAATTGGACGAAGTCGCAGCGATGTCCCACGAGCGTGCTGATGCAGCTTGGGCAAATGGAGCATTTACCTCTGAAGTGGCCCCCATCGAATATCGGGTTCGTCGGGATATGGTAACTCTGAACCGAGACGAGGGTATTCGTCCCGCGACCACTCTAGCTTCTCTTGCCAAATTGCGGCCTGCGTTCAACAAGAAAGGCGTGTTAACGGCGGGCAATAGCAGTCAGATAAGTGATGGCGCGACTACAATGGTCATTGCAAGTGGTGATGCCCTCGAGAAATACGGTCTCAAACCGATGGCTCGAGTTTTGGCTAGTTCATGGTCAGCGGGTGCCCCTTGGCGCTTTCCCGAAGCGCCTATTCCGGCCGTTAATAAGGTGCTCAACAAACTGTCACTGACGGTAGATGACTTTGACCTGTTTGAAAATAATGAGGCATTCTCAATCAATAGCGTGCTTTTTCGGGATATGTTAGGTGTTTCCTACGACAAGCTGAACGTGAATGGTGGAGCCATTGCGCTCGGTCACCCTATTGGATGTTCTGGAGCTCGCATTCTCGGTACACTCGCCCATGCCCTAGTAAATAGAGACCTCGAGAGAGGAATGGCTGCGATTTGTCATGGAACGGGCGGCGGTACAGCAATCGCGATTGAGCGTGTCTAAATTACTCTACATTGTGGCTGGAGGCGCGATTGGGGCGGGGCTGAGGTATGCTGCGTCTTTAGTTGCGTTTCGATTCGTCGGGGGGAGCTATCCCTGGGGCACGCTCATCGTGAACGTGATTGGCTCTTTTCTTGCCGGATTTATTTGGGCAATGTTAGATGAGACTACAGGTCAACAACGAACCAATGCCTTCTTCTTTATCGGCGTTCTGGGCGCTTTTACAACCTTTTCAGCTTACGCACTAGAATCGATGCGGCTAGTACAGGAGGGGGAATTAGGCCTGGCTGCCGCTAATGTGTTGGCCAATAATGTGGGCGCATTGCTTGCTGTCTTTGCCGGATTTGCGATTGCTCGTTGGTTCTTGACAACTGTGAGATAACGCTATGAAACTCATCCAGGCACTGGTACACGTATCGAATCTTTGGTCGGATCCGGAAATCCCATCTCGCTCTGTAGCCACGATGCGCACGCTCGCTGCAGATAATCGATTTACAGAAGAAGCGATTGCGTTCGCGGTAAACCAGCAACTCAGCCTGCTAAACGAAAGTCGGTTAGAGAAATGGGCAAACGAATTTGAAAGCACAGGGATGAAGAGCATTGGTGTGTTAAACCCTGGAAACATTCCTTTCGTTGAGCTTCAGGACTTGGTAGCCACACTCATTAGTGGTCACAGATATCTTGGATCCATCTCATCAAAGACGCCTTTCTTACTTCAAGCCTTTCTCGATGATTTACTTGTTGAGGCGCGCGGTTTGCCGGCAGCGTTGCTCGAGGCCGATCAAGTCATTGCATCGTGTGATCGTCTTATTGCATCAGGGTCTGACAGCGTGATGCAACATGTTCTCTCGAAAGCAGAAGAAGCAGAACTCCCGCGAGATGCCTGTTGGCTTCGCGGGCATCGCTACTCCGTTGCCGTACTAGATGGCCGCGAGCGAAATGAGGCCCTATTGGATTTAGCAGAAGATGCCTTGTTGCACGAAGGGATGGGTTGTCGCAGTGTAGCCCTCGTTTTTGCTCCAAAAGGAATGGACATCGATCCCGTTTTGGATGCCTTTGCAACGTATCGAGGGCTTTTCCCCGCTCATTCAAGCACGCGCGGTGCCCTCAAGATGCAGCGGGCGTTTCTCAAAGCGGTATCTACACCTCACGCCTTTGCCGATGACGATCAGTTCTTAATCTCTCGAGGCGAAGCTGAGGCGCAACTTCCGGGCCATGTACGTTGGGTGGAATATGAATCATTGGTAGCAGTGGAGTCATGGTTGGACGAATCGAAAGACCATATTCAATGTGTGTTTTCAGATGGGTCTCTTAGACAAGAGCATGATGCTTGGCAGGCTCTAGGTACGGCCCAGCGGCCAGCATTGGATTGGGAGCCAGATGGGCGGAGTCACGCATCCTTTCTTTCTTTTTAGTGTTTAAGCGTTGAAGCGAGATGAAAAGGATGTATTTTCTCCCATGTAAGACCTCACCATTGATAGACCATGAGCGAAGACGCTACACACAACAGTTCTAAGGGTATTGATACCCAGCCGCCCGAGTCTGCAGATAAGCAGTCGGGGCGAGGCCGCATATCTGCTTTGGTAGATGAAACCAAGGGATTGGTTTCGGACATGAAAGAGTGGGTAGACTTAAGAGTACGCTTAGTTCAGCTCGAATTAGAAGAGCGCATTGAAAAAGTCGCTAATCAGGTAATTTCTCTGTTAGTGATAATCGTTTTGGGGCTATTTACCGCTTTATTTTTGCTTCTGGGATTAGCCGTATGGGTGGGAAGCCTTGTTGATTCACCTGCGCTGGGTTACGTAATTGTAGGTGGCATCTTAGGTTTGATCACGCTCGTTATTCAGGTCGTCGGGCCTCGATTTATGAAAACAAGTTCGGCTCCAGATCGCCCATCCTTGGCAGAGCACCCTGAGTCAAAAAAATTACTTAAAAAGGCCTCATCAACGACGGAGCCTATGCCTCAGGATATCGATCGTGGCAAGACTGATGAAGCGGAGGAGTTGTCATGAAAGAAGAAGTGACTTCTGAGCTAACACGCGCTCAATTGGAAGAGCGATTGAAAGTCAAAAGCGATGCTATCTCAGATCGTTTTGAGCGTCTAGAGTCTAAAATTCCTGGACGGGTCCCACCTCTACTCGATAAGGTCAAAAATCAGCCGAAATTAAAGGTTGGGGCTGCTATTGGTGCCGGGCTGTTGGTCGGTTTGTTGTTTTTTAGACGAAGCTCAGGCTCCAAGGGAATTGAGTACCACGATGGTCTTGATCAGCTTTCTGACCAAATTGCCAAGCGTATCGCTGGTATGATGGATAAAGGCAGTAATTCCTCAGATGCCGTTCGAAAAGCGCTTGAAGAACAACCACCGGTCGTGAATTTAGTACCGGAAGCCGAGGGCTTATTTTCTGGAGCCATAAAACAGTTATTTCACACAGGAGTGAACGTTTTTGGGAAGGAACTTGCTACCTTTGTGAGGGATCGATTGCAGGAAAAAAATCATTCGAAACCCGGTCCGGAAAAATAGCCGGAATCATTTATCTAATTTTGGGGTGGAAGGCCGATTACGTTCCTTTCAGCTTCTGAGCATTTTATCTGATCATGCGTGTAGTATTATTTGGTCCTCCCGGTGTTGGAAAGGGGTCTCAAGCTCAATTTCTCTCAGAAAGGGAAGGATTCACTCATATTTCCACCGGAATCCTGTTGCGCCGGGAAATGAGAAATAGCTCAGAACTGGGTAAGAATGCCCGGGTCTATATAGAGGCTGGCAAGCTCGTACCCGGCATCTTCGTACGTAATCTAGCCGAGGATGCAATCTCAAAGTGTAATTTCAAAAAGTTCGTGCTGGATGGATATCCTCGCACTATCGAACAGGCGAAGTGGTTGTATGACTTTTTAGATCAGAAGGAAGCGGCAATTGATACCGTACTGAGTCTTGTGGTACCTGACGAGGTGATAATCGATCGCCTCTCAAAGCGACGAGTCAATAAGGTAACCGGTGAAAATTATCATCTTGACTTCAAGCCCCCTCCCGAAGACCTAGAGCCAGGGGTTATCATTCAGCGTAAGGATGATAAGCCCGAGGCTATTAAGCATCGTTTGGAAATTTATCAGGCAGAGACGAGTCCTGTGCAAAACTATTATCGAAAGCAGCATATGTTGCAGGAAGTAGACGGTACAGGAACGTTTGAAGAGGTATTTGATCGAATTCGAACGGAAATCGGTATTTCTCCCGCTTAATTGAGGCGAATAAACAATGACTCCGAGTATGATTCAGGAGTTCTTGACTACGAATCAGAGTGAGGTAGAAGCCGGTCTCTCCGGTCTTGTATCCGCAAATGATCCGGCGAGACTCTACGACCCGGTACGTCACGTACTGAATAGCAAAGGAAAGCGATTCCGCCCGCAACTAGTGCTTTGTGCCGCCGACGCATTTGCTGGTAATCGGCAAGCTGCACTTCAGGTGGCATTGGGAATGGAAGTGTTCCACATCTTTACGCTAGTTCATGATGACATCATGGATGAAGCGGATTCGCGCAGAGGCCGACCCACCATCCATGTTAAATGGGATAACCCGACAGCTATTCTGGCGGGCGATTACCTACTAGGCAAGGCATCGGAACTGGTCGCTTCCTTACCCGACACCTCGCTTCGAGATGGTTTGAAGGTATTTAATGACGCCGTTCGCATTCTTTGTGAGGGGCAAATCAGGGATATGGAATTTGAGCTACGCGCGGACGTTACGCTGGATGAATATCTGCTCATGATTGACCAGAAAACGTCTGCATTGCTCCAAGCTAGTCTCAAGTTAGGTGCAATGACGGGGAATCCGACATCAGACGATTTAGTCAGGTTGAATCAAATAGGACGACATCTGGGCCAAGCCTTTCAGATCCAGGACGATCTTTTGGATCTTACTGCCGATTCTGAGAACTGGGGAAAGCCAATCGGAGGGGATCTCATTTCCGGTAAGAAAGCATTCCTGCTGCTTGAAGCGCTCCGGTTGGAGAGGCAGTCAGGAAAAGGCTATTTTCACGGAGTTCAGGAGCGAGGTGGAATAGAAGAGGACGAGGTGGACTCTGCTCGGAATCGCATGCGAGAGATGGGAGTGTTAGAGACTGCTAAAAGATCTGTTATATTCCACTCTGAGCAGGCGCTGGCCGAGTTGTCGCATCTGCCGGACGGTTTCGGACGCCATGCTCTAAGCGCATTGACCCAAAAAATGGCTGCTAGGGTATATTGAGCGCGCAAGTGCCCCCTGAGAACAGCTTTGCTATTTCATTTCAAGCCACTCTTTGCTTTCATGATTGAGAAAGAAGTTATCGTTACGAACCGCGCCGGTCTCCATACGCGCCCTGCATCCATGATTGTGCGTGCGGCATCTCAGTTTAAGTCTGAATTCTATATCCATAAAGACGGATATGAGATCAATGGAAAAAGCATTATCGGTGTGATGACTCTAGCTGCTGAACAAGGAGCCACTCTTATGCTGCAGTTCGACGGTGAGGATGAACATGAAGCTTTTGATGCGTTGGCCGCATTGTTTAAGGACGGGTTTGGAGAGGTTATATGAGTACATCCGGATCCACCATATTGGACTCAGATCTGCACGGTATTGCTGTTTCACCAGGGATTGCTATCGGGCCGGCCTACATGTACGCCCGAGTATCATTCAATGTTGAGCGGCGAATCCTTGAACCAGAAGTGGTGGAAGAGGAATATGAGCGGTTTGAGCGTGCGATAAAAAGGGCGGAGCGTGATCTCCACAAGATCATTGCCGTAACGCGCGAGAAGCTAGGGGAAGACAGCGCCACCATTTTCGAAGCGCAG